>QYPU01000060.1 GCA_007280145.1 Dehalococcoidia bacterium
AGTTCATCCATTGCAGTGAGGTGGTCCTTCCACAGGCTGTCGATAGTTCGCAGCATCACCAACCGCTCTAATAGTCGCGTATTTTCGGCGCCCACCTCTTTTTCTCGATGCTCGTATGATTGCTCGGCATAGTCAACCAGCTTGTCGGTGATTTCTTTTGGCTTCATCTGGGATATAGTATTGGGATTAAGTTCGGGTGGTAGGGGGAGGAGGGTGGCAGCGTCTTCGATTAGGCCAGAGTAGTCTGGCTCTACGAGGTCAGCGTTGCAGCGGGCGGTTACCAGACTTTCAATTTCGCCTTGAACCATTGAAAGGATATTTGCCTTGAGGTCGGCGCCGCTCAGGATTTTCTTTCGCTCAGCGTAGACTACTTCACGGTGCTTATTGACCACATCATCATAGTCGACGAGGTGTTTGCGGATATCGAAATGGTAGCCTTCAACCTTAACCTGAGCGTTCTCTATGGCTTTATTGACCATAGAATGCTCGATGGGCGTATTTTCGTCAAATCCTGCCCAGTCCATAAAGCCTTTAACCCGGTCGCCGCCGAAGCGGTGGACAACGTCATCTTCCAGAGAAACGTAGAAACGGGAGCTGCCCGGGTCGCCCTGCCTTCCGGAGCGGCCTCGAAGCTGGTTGTCAATGCGCCTGGCTTCGTGACGTTCGGTGCCGAGGACATGCAGCCCACCAAGTTCGACTACTCTATCGTGTTCCTCCTGCCATTCTTTTTCATCACGCTCGGCAGGATTGCCACCCAGGATAATGTCAACGCCACGCCCTGCCATATTGGTGGCTACGGTGACTGCGCCCACCTTCCCGGCCTGGGCAATGATATCAGCCTCCCTGGTATGGTTCTTAGCATTGAGTATCTGATGGGGGACGCCTTTTCTTTTGAGGAGGTCGCTCAGGTGTTCTGACTTCTCGATGGAGACGGTGCCTATAAGTACAGGGCTGCCTTGTTTGTGGAGGTTTTCAATTTCTTTGGCGGCGGCTTTGAATTTGGCGTCTTCATCCTTATAAATCTGGTCAGAGTTGTCGATGCGAATCATTGGCTTATTGGTGGGGATAACAGCTACATCCAGCTTATATATCTTGTAAAGCTCCTCAGCTTCAGTAGCTGCCGTGCCGGTCATACCGGATAATTTCTGATAAAGGCGGAAGTAGTTTTGAAAAGTGATGGTGGCTAAAGTTACGCTTTCTCGCTGAATTTTAACTCTTTCTTTGGCTTCGATAGACTGGTGCAGGCCTTCAGAATACCTCCGCCCAAGCATCAGTCGGCCGGTGAACTCATCGACGATGATGACCTGTCCGTCTTTGACTACATAGTCGCGGTCTCGCTTAAACAGAGCCTGGGCTTTCAGTGCATTCTGCATGTATTGGTTCAGACCGTAGTTAGCCGGGTCGTAGAGGCTGGGCGCTTTGAGCAAGCCCTCTCGGTGGAGCGACCTTTCCAGCTTGGTCATGCCTGATTCGGTGAGGTAAACCTGGCGTTCCCTTTCTTCAATAGTGTAATCTTCATCTCGCTTGAGCTGGGGGACCAGGCGGGCAAAGATATAGTATTTTTGGGCGGCTTCCTCGGCGGCACCGCTGATTATCAGCGGTGTGCGGGCCTCATCAATAAGGATATTGTCTACTTCATCGACGATGGCATAGTTGAGGTGACGCTGAACGTACTGGGATAGGTCTAAAGCCATGTTGTCTCTGAGGTAATCGAAGCCGAATTCGTTGTTGGTGCCGTAGGTTATGTCGGCTTCGTAAGCCTGGCGGCGGGTGATAGGTTTGTAGTGAGGCCAGCGACTATCTTGCTCGTCGGTGTAGTCAGGGTCATAAAGGCGGGCGGGAAGATGTTCATCCGGGTTCTGCTGGGGGTATATGCTGGCAACGCTCATGCCCAGCGCGTGGTAGATTGGGCTCATCCAGTAAGCATCGCGCCTGGCCAGGTAATCGTTGACGGTGACCAGATGGCAGCCCTCCCCGGTGAGAGCATTTAGATATAGGGGGAGGGTAGCTACCAGGGTTTTGCCCTCGCCGGTTTTCATCTCGGCGATTTTGCCCTGGTGGAGGACGATGCCGCCCATAAGCTGGACATCGAAATGGCGCTGCTTTATGGTTCGCCTGGCGGCTTCTCTGACAGCGGCAAAGGCTTCAGGTAGAAGCTCATCCAGAGTCTCGCCATCTTTCAGTCGAGCTTTGAGCTCATCGGTCTTGGCACGAAGCTCAGCATCGCTCAACCTCTGGAAATCGGGCTCCAGCGAGTTTACCTGAGCTACAACAGGCTCGAGACGCTTTATCTCCTTCTCATTAGAATCGGTGAGGATGCCCAGCCATTTAAACATAATTTTTTTCTACTCAAACATGGCGCCTATAGATAGGCCAGTGTGGATGCGATGTATCGCTTCACCGAGAAGCGAGGCTATGGGCAAGACGGTAATCTTGCCCAGCTTTCTTTTACCATTAACCGGCATGGTATCGGTGACGACCACTTCTTTGACGGGCGATTTAGCTATTTGTTCGATGGCTGACCCTGAGAAGACGGGATGGGTGCAGCAGGCATAAACTTCGGTGGCTCCATGCGCTAGAAGAGCATCTACAGCGCCGACCAGAGAGCCAGCGGTATCGATTTCATCATCAACGGTCAGGGCGCGCATTCCTTCGACTTCGCCGATAACATTGAGGGTCTCGGTAGTGTCGATATTTCCTACTCGCCTTTTTTCGATAATAACCAATGGGGCATTGAGCCTGGATGCTATATCACGGGCGTGTGCGGATATGCCGATATCGGTAGCTACCACTACCAGGTTATCCAGGCCTTTTTCTTCCCAGTAATCGCTGAGGATAGACAAGGCAGTGAGTTCGTCAACAGGTATATTGAAGAAGCCCTGAATTTGGGCAGCGTGGAGGTCTACGGTTAATAGGCGATTGGCGCCAGCGGTGGTGAGGAGGTCGGCTATTAATCGGGCGGTAATAGGTACTCGGGGCTGGTCTTTTTTATCGGTGCGTCCGTAGCTGTAGTAAGGGATGACAGCAGTGATTCTGCCAGCTGAGGCTCGCTTGAAGGCATCAATCATGATAAGGAGCTCTACCAGGTTTTTGTTGACCGGTGAGGACAGTGGTTGAATGAGGAACACATCTCGCTCGCGGACATTCTCCAGGATGCGGACGAAGATATTCTCATTGCTGAATTCAAATATCTCGGCTTTGCCTAAAGGTATGCCTAGATATTCGCATACTTCCTGGGCTAGGGATGGGTGGGCATTCCCGGTGAAGACTTTTAGTTCATCCATAAGTCACTCCTGTTATCTTTAGTATGAGATAATTATAGCACCAAAGAGATTGTTATGCCCCAACGCTTGGTTTCAGCTTGGATTTCCCCTGTCAAACTGGGGAGTAGGCAGGTTCATGTGGTAAAATGGTTTCACAAGCCCTGTTGAGACAGGGCTGGCTGGTGGAATATGAGCAATTCTGTAGACCTGGATGGAGGTCAATGGGAAGCCAGGGAACCCAGAATCAAACTGGAAAAGGCTTCCAAGAACTACCGGATGGGGCAGATTCAGATTGAAGCCCTGAGGGAAATCACGCTTGAGGTGATGGCAGGGGAATTCATCGTCTTTTTGGGGCCTAGTGGCTCAGGAAAGACAACTCTCCTTAACCTTATCGGAGGCCTCGACTCTCCTAGCTCTGGGCGGATTGTAGTCAATGGCATTGACATCACGCAACTCACGGCGAATCAGCTCACCAAGTTCCGTCGCACCCAGATTGGATTCATCTTTCAGTTCTTCAACCTGATTCCCACCCTCACCGCGAGGGAGAATGTTGAGTTTAGTGCTGAACTGGTAAAGCACTCGAGGCTGCCTGAGGAGATACTGCAAGAGGTCGGGTTGGGAGACCGGATGGACCATTTCCCCAGCGAGCTATCCGGCGGCGAGAACCAGCGTGTAGCCATAGCCAGGGCGCTTGCCACGGACCCGCCCGTGATTCTCTGCGATGAACCGACGGGCAGTCTGGACTTCGAGACGGGCAAACGCATTTTCAAGTTGCTCAGGGAGCTCAACGAAACAAAGCAGAAGACGGTTGTGGTAGTCACCCACAATTCTGCCATAGGTGACATCGCACACCGCATCGTGCGCCTGCGTGACGGGAAGGTCGCTGAGGTAATTCAAAACACTCATCCCCTTGACCCTGACGAGCTGAAATGGTAGCTATGCCCAAGCTCCACCGCAAGCTACTCCGGGATGTCTGGGCGGCCAAAGCACAGTTCGGTGCTGTGAGTTTCATCGTGCTTCTTGGCGTAGCCATGTTCGTTGCCTCCTATACGGCGTATGAGAATCTTGATAGCTCCTATGAAGGTACTTATGAGCGCCTGAGTATGGCGGACTACTGGATATCGGTGGACTACATACCCCAGAGGGCAGCCAGAGAAATGGATGAAATCCCCGGCGTGGTGGCAGAGGGTCGCATTGTTGGGGATGTGTCCCTTGACCTGGCCAAGGAGAGCGGCGAGCGGGTAGCGGGAAGGGTCATCTCGCTGCCGCAAGACAGGCATCCAGGGGTAAACGACGTTCAAGTTGAAAACGGCAGCTACTTCGGTTCCCACGCAGGGCGTGAGGTGCTTCTGGAGAAACACTTGGCCGAATACCACGAACTCGAGCCCGGCGACTGGCTGACCATCAAGAACGGGGATAACAAGGCCCGTTTCAAGGTGGTGGGAATAGTGACCAGTCCCGAATATATCTGGGTTGCCAAGAATGCCCAGGAGCCGATGCCTTCACCACGCACCTTTGGCGTTCTCTTTATGCCCCAGTCTACGGCCGAGACTCTCTTCGGGATGAACGGCCTGGTCAATGAGATTAACCTGGTTGTGGAGCCAAACACAGACCGTGGCGTGGTTCTCGAAGAAGTCAGACAAATCCTGCGGAAAAACCACATCAACAGGGTGACTTCAAAGGATGAGCCTGTTTCCATTCGTGCCAGGAAAATAGATGTTATCAGGGGTGTTCGCACAGCCTATATGGTGGAGAGGAAGGACCATCTGGGGAACCGGCTGCTCAAGATGGACGTCGAGGGTTTTCAGCAACTGGCCGTGCTCTTCCCCGTCCTGTTCCTTTCCATGGCTTGTCTCGCAATCTACGTTCTGCTTAATCGCCTGGTGGAGTCGCAACGCGTCCAGATTGGGCTGATGCGGGCGCTTGGTTATGGCAAGACGCAGGTTGTACTTCACTATCTGGGTTTTGCCTTCATTGTGGGTGCGGCAGGCTCGTTGCTTGGCGCAGTGCTGGGTATTACTCTGGCTAATGCTCTTACCGGGGAGTATGCCCGGCAACTTGCGTTGCCACTTGTTGTAATCGAGCCGCATTGGGGTGTTGTGGCTGTTGGCATGGTGATAGGCATTGCGATGCCCCTGCTGGCTGGCCTGTTTCCGGCGTGGGCGACAACCAGGATGCGCCCTGCTGAAGCGATGCGTCCTGCGGCACCTGCTGCTGGGCATCGAACCTTGGTGGAAACCCTGCTGCCTTTCCTGTCCCGCCTTCCGTATGTCCTCAAGTTGCCCATGCGAAACGTGTTTCGCAACCCGCGACGCACCTTCTTTATGGCTACGGGAGTAGCTTCAGCTATCG
>QYPU01000001.1 GCA_007280145.1 Dehalococcoidia bacterium
GCAGTAGTTCTACAGGATAAATTTGGAAAATGGGTACTTCCCATCAGCATAAGTTCGAGCTAGATTAGTTTACACTTTGACAATCAGGAAAGTTAAATATTAAAACAGATGCAGCGCACAGTGAACCAGTTTCACGTTCTACAAAGGGAGAAACGCGCTTAAATCGTAAGCCCTCTTTCCCCCTTACCATTTGACGCTGCACGGATTCAGGAGGCCTATTTTGGAGAAAGTAGACATGGTTTCGACAAAAGCAAAAACGGGTATAGGGATGGCCGGCAGGGTTTTTCAGCAAATCCAAAGGGTAATCGACGATACTGGCGGGCAATCCGGTACCACGATCCGGGTGCTGCAGCAGGCTCAGGGGCTTGTTGGTTACCTGCCACCACCAGTACTGAAAACAATCTCCAGGGACTTAAAAATCCCTTTGAGCGAAGTGTATGGCATAGTCAGTTTCTATAGCTTCTTTACCATGGTACCCAAGGGCAAATATGTCATTCAGGTCTGTATGGGCACCAGTTGCTATGTTAAGGGAGGACAAAGAATTATTGATACTTTGAAGAAAGATATTAGACTTGAGCCCGGGGGAATTACCCCTGATGGTAAGTTCTCCCTGGAAACAGTAAGGTGTCTCGGCTGCTGCGGGTTATCTCCAGTAATAGCCATCGGCGATGATGTTCATAGAAAGGTGAAACCCAGCGAGCTAAAAAGCATCCTGAGTTCCTACCGATAGGAGAGTGTAAAATGAAGCCACTTGTATGTGTAAAAGAGTTGTTGAATTTAAAAGAGCAAGCTCAAAAAAACCTGGCAGAACAGGGAAAGAAAACCCAGGTCAAAGTTCATCTGGGAACATGCGGCATATCTTCAGGTGCAAATAAGGTTCTCGAAGCCTTTCAGCATGAGGTAGAAGCCCGCAAGCTAACAAACGTCGTCGTGTTGAGAGCAGCATGTATCGGGTTGTGTGGTCGAGAACCTGTGGCTACGGTTATTCACCCCAAAAATGGGAAGGTGATCTACTCCGACCTCTCTGAGGATAAAATCCCCAGGATTGTTGAACAACATCTTATTGGGGAAAAAGCGGTAGAGGAATGGACAGTGGACTCCAATGACCCCCTGCTTAAGCTTCAAGAGATAAGGATAATGCATAACCAGGACCTCGACCCAATGAACATCGATGAGTACATTTCTAGAGGTGGCTATCAAGCTCTGGCTAAGGTACTGACCGAGATGAAACCGGAAGATGTGATTGAGGAAATCAAAAAGTCTGGCTTAAGAGGGCGAGGAGGGGCGGGCTTCCCCACAGCTATAAAGTGGGGATTTGTCCGTAGCGCCACAGGAGACGAAAAGTATGTAGTCTGCAACGGCGATGAAGGTGACCCCGGCGCTTATATGAACCGTGCTGTTCTAGAAGGCAACCCCCATTCGATAATTGAAGGAATGGCAATAGGAGCCTACGCCATAGGCAATGTTCGCCAAGGCTATGCCTATGTCCGTGCTGAGTATCCCCTGGCTATTGAGACTTTAAGCCACGCTATTGCCAAGGCTCGAGAATATGGCCTTTTAGGAGAGAATATTTTAGGCACTGGCTTCAATTTCTCTATTGATATATTCCCCGGTGCTGGTGCTTTCGTTTGTGGAGAGGAAACTGCTCTTTTGATTTCAATTGAAGGGAAGCGGGGAAACCCACGCCAGCGGCCGCCATTCCCGGCAAATAAAGGACTCTTCAACAAGCCAACTACCCTCAATAATGTGGAGACTTGGTCAAATATCCCCCAGATTATTTTGAATGGAGCCGATTGGTTTGCCAGCGTGGGTAATGAGAAATGCAAGGGAACAAAGACCCTGTGCTTGGTAGGAAACGTAAACAACACCGGGCTGGTTGAAATTCCACTGGGGACTAGCCTAGGACAGATTGTGTTTGATATTGGCGGCGGTATCCCTGAGGGAAAGAAATTTAAGGCAGTGCAGATAGGCGGGCCATCCGGTGGTGTCATCCCCATTGAGTATTTGAACACTCCCGTTGATTACGAAGCAGTCACTGCCCTTGGCGCAATTATGGGCTCCGGTGGGCTTGTAGTAATGGACGAGGATAGCTGCATGGTTGATGTGGCTAAGTTCTTTCTTCAGTTCACCAGAGACGAATCCTGTGGTAAGTGCACTCCTTGCCGGACAGGAATACCACAGATGCTTGAGATTCTGACCAAGATTAGTGAGGGCAAGGGGACAATAGAAGATCTCAGCATACTGGAAGAACTGACAGAGATGATTGCCTCGGCCTCAATTTGTGGTCTGGGACAGACAGCACCTAACCCAGTCCTGACCACATTGCGTCATTTCAGAGAGGAATACGAGGCCCATATCATAGACAAAAAGTGCCCGGCTGCAGTCTGCCAGGCTTTATTCAAGTCTCCTTGTCAACATACCTGCCCTGCAGGACTCGACATCCCTGGCTATATCGCTTTCATAAAGGAAGGGAATTTTGAACAGGCTTATCGCTTGATTATGCAGCGACTTCCCTTCCCCCTAACCCTCGGCCGAGTATGTCACCATCCCTGTGAGAGCAAATGCCGGCGAGCCCAGGTTGACGACCCGGTAGCAATCAGGCATCTCAAAAGGTCCGCCGCCGACTACGCCCTCGAGCATGGAATTGAATACATTCCTGAGGTAAAGGACAAGAAGGCAGAGAGGATAGCCATTATCGGCGCAGGCCCGGCAGGGTTATCAGCAGCCTGGGACCTTGCCCAAGAAGGATACCAGGTTACCGTGTTCGAGACCCTCCCTGTGGCCGGAGGTATGCTCGCCGTGGGCATTCCTGAGTATCGCCTCCCTAAGGACATCCTCAAAAAGGAGATTGAAGCTGTTAAGAAGCTTGGGGTAGATATAAAGTTAAACACACGTGTTGACGATATTGAATCTTTATTGAAAGATGGATATCAGGCAGTGTTCATCGCTACGGGTGCTCACAAAGGAGAGAAGATGGGAATCCCCGGCGAAGACCTAAAAGAAGTCTACGAAGCCACTGATTTCTTGAGAGAAGCTAATTTGGGAAAGGAAGTAAAGGTAGGACGGAAGGTAGCGGTTATTGGTGGTGGCAACTCCGCCGTTGATGCAGCTAGGGTGGCTTTAAGAAAAGGTGCCAAAGAAGTGCACATCCTCTACCGTCGAGAAAAAAGGGATATGCCAGCGATAGCCGAGGAGATAACGGCTGCCGAGGAAGAAGATATTCAACTCCATTGCCTGACAGCCCCTATCAAGATTTTGGGCAATGATGGCAAGGTTTCTGGGCTCGAGTGCATCCGCATGGAGCTAAAGGAGTTCGACAGGAGTGGCAGGAAGACCCCTTCTCCCGTTGAAGGGTCTGAGTATACAATAGATGTCAATACAGTTATCGAGGCTATAGGTCAAAGGCCAGACACTTCCTTTTTGAAAGGCGATGGAATCGGTGTAGCAAAGAGGGGAACAATAGTAGCTGACCCTCGAACCCTTGTTACCAACCGCAAAGGGGTTTTCACAGGGGGAGATGCTTTCACAGGCCCAGCGACAGTAATCGAAGCAGTTGCTGCCGGACAAAGAGCAGCTTCCTCCATAAAGAGATGCCTGCGAGGAGAAGAGCTTTCGCCTCTAGTAGAGCGCAATGGTTACAAACCCATAACCATTCCATCTGTGCCCCCTACTGAGGAGGAGACCCAGGAGAGAAGCAGGGTGACAATTGCTGAGATCCCCACGGCTGACAAGAAGGCTTCTTTTAAAGAGACAGTGTTACCTTACAGTCAAAAGGAAGCCATGGAAGAGGCCAGCCGATGCCTGAGATGCGACCTGGAGGTAGGAGAATAGGTAATGAACGAGATAACATTGACAATCAACGATAAACAGGTTAAGGGAAAACAAGGCGATACTGTTCTCGACATCTGCCAGGCCAACGGAATCGATGTCCCAACCCTCTGCCATTTCAAAGGGTTAACCGATGTCGGGGCGTGCCGTATGTGCCTGGTCGAAATCGAGAAGGAGAGAAAACCTGTCCCCGCTTGCACCTACCCAGCACGGGATGGTTTGGTAATTCAAACACATACTGAGAAACTAGAGAAATGCCGCCGCCTGATTTTGGAACTTCTTTTCGCCGAGCGTAACCACCTATGTGCTTATTGTGTAGCCAGCGGTGATTGTGAATTACAAAATCTGGCTTACCAATATCAGATGGATAATGTGCGCTATCACTATTCTTGGCCGCCACTGCCAGTAGACTCGGTAAATAACTATCTGGTCATAGACCATAACCGCTGCATATTATGCGGGAGATGCATCAGGACATGTAATGAAATCACCGGTGTTCAGGCGCTTGATTTTGGTCACCGTGGTTGGAAAACTCTCGTTTGTGCTGACCTTAACCAACCTTTAGGAGAGTCATCTTGTATTTCTTGCGGAGCTTGTGCTCAAGTTTGTCCCACCGGGGCAATTTATACCAAGTCCAGTGCCTACAAAGGCAGGCCCGTAGAATGCATAAAAGTCCACAGCGTATGCTCCCTATGTGGAGTTGGCTGCGAAATCGACGCCTTGGTCAAGGACAACCGGTTAGTAAGAATCGACAGCCCCGAGCTTGCTAACGACCGGGGGCTACTTTGCCATAAAGGACGCTTTGAACAGCTTTATGATAGACACAATCGGGTTACCGGTCCCATGGTACTAAATAGTCAAGGTGAGCTTGAGGCCTGTTCTTTAGACGAAGCATTGAATAAGATAAACAAAAAGTTTAGCGAACTAAAGTCGCACCCTGGTAACGGTAGCATTGCCGGTTTAGCTTCGAGCCAAGCCTGTAACGAATCCCTGGAAGCATTTAGGAAATTCATGGCTGATACCCTGGGCAGTCAGCTAGTCGATACTCTCGATGGAGATGAGTATCGAGTCATTACCCAAGGCATTACCAAATTCCAAGATGGAGCAAAACTGAGTATCGAAACTTCGCTAGAGGAAATACTTAAAGCTGACACTATCCTACTAGCTGGTGCCAACCCACTTGAAAGCCATCCTGTAGTTGGCTCTTATATTTTCCGAGCGGTGACCAAGAATGGGGCAAATCTCATCCTTGTCGACCCGCTACGAAATGTTTTCTCCTCCCGCACATCTGTATGGTTAAAACCCCCAGAAGGTAAAGAGGAACTTACTATCAACGCCTTGACTAAGGCTATTATTGATAAAGATTTTGCTAAAGATTCTATAGACTTGAAGAGAATTGCACCCTCAGTTAAGGATATTAATGTGATACAAGCTACCGAGGAAGCTGGCATCAACACCGACGCCCTTTACAGAGCTGCTGAAATGCTCGCCAAATCTCAACACGGCATTATTATCTACGGAAAGGGCATCCTGCGATATAGAAATCCTGAATTAATAATGTCTCTCCTCAACCTAGCAGCTATCGCCGGAAGCCAAGACAGAGGAAAGCCGAGAATTATATCTCTGAAACCTAAAGGAAATAGCCGAGGGGCCTGGGATATGGGTCTGGCAAACTCACAAAATTCTATCCTCAACAGCATAACTAAGAACAACGTCAAGGCAGCCTACCTTCTGCTAGCTGATGATTATGTTGATGAACCAAGATTGCTGGATAGCCTTAAACGGATGGAATTTGTGGTTGTGCAAGCTAGCTATTTGTCTCCCGCCACCTCCATAGCCAATGTGGTTTTACCCTCACCAACCTGGGCAGAAAGAGAGGGCAGCTACACAACGCTAGATGGTACGGTTAAGTCAGCCTCCCGTCTTTTACAGCCTCCTGGCGGAGTAAAACAGGACTGGGAGATAATCCATAA
>QYPU01000010.1 GCA_007280145.1 Dehalococcoidia bacterium
CCTCGCAATAACAAAAATGGGGTTCACTATTGACACGTGCCTAATTACAGGCGTATCTTATACCTAACTTTAACTAAAGGAGGTTTAATACGATGGGAAAGACTTCAACTGGTCTTGAAGCAAATGTTGCCGGGCTGCTATGCTATGTTCTGGGCTGGATAAGTGGTCTCGTGTTTATCCTGATAGAGAAGGAGAACAAGTTTGTTCGCTTCCATGCTATGCAATCAATCATAGTCTTTGGAGCCATTACGGTCGCTAGCATAATCTTCCGTTGGATACCCTTCGTTGGCTCTATTCTTAATCTGCTCCTCTCGTTTCTTGCACTTGTACTATGGATAGTCTTGATGGTTAAAGCTTATCAGGGGACAATGTATAAGCTGCCCTGGGCAGGTAATTTAGCTGAAAAACAGACCAAATAACTGTGAACTTCCTGGCGAGAAGTCTTGGCACCGCTACAGTATTTATAAACAGGCTATGTCAAAACTGTGCACATATTGACTGAAAGGAGTGAGCAATGATCTCGTTTAGCCCTAGCGAAGAACAGCAAATGATTGTGAATGTGGTAAAGCAGTTCGCTACAGATGAGATGCGGAAGGTCTACAGGGAAGCTGATGAAAGCGGCGAGATTCCTGCCCGTATCATAGATGCTGCCTGGGGGCTGGGCTTCATTTCTAGCAGTATTCCCGAGGAGCATGGGGGGGCTGGCAGTGAACACTCAACCATCACTGGCTCATTGCTCGCTGAAGAGCTGGCGTGGGGCGATCTCTCTATGGCAATGCATACCCTGTGCCCAACGCTGGTGGTTCTCCCCATTCTGGAAATGGGCACTGAAGAGCAAAAAAGGAAATACCTGCCCGCTTTCTGCCGTGAAAAGTACAAGGCAGCTACTGCCGCTCTTATGGAGCCCCGTTTCAATTTCGACCCCTACTCCCTTTCAACTACCGCTCGGCTCGACGGCGGCAACTACCTGCTGAACGGCGAGAAGTGCTATGTCCCCTTAGCAGCCGATGCTGACCTACTACTGGTCTATGCAACCGATAACGGCAGCAACCAAGGCTTCATCCTGGAGAAGGGCGCCTCAGGACTTGAGATTGGTGCGCCCGAAAAGAACATGGGAATAAAAGCTCTATCTACATACGAGCTCGCCCTCAAGGACTGCCGCATACCCAGGGAGAATCGCCTGGGCGGCAAGATAGGATGTGACTTTAACCGAATCATGAACTGCTCACGGGTGGCACTCTCAGCGATGGCTGTAGGAGTAGCTAGGGCAGCTTTTGAGTATTCACGAGACTATGCTAAAGAGCGTGTTGCTTTCGGCGAGCCCATCGCCGCTCGCCAGGCCATTGCTTTCATGCTGGCAGAAATGGCTATTGAGGTCGACGCTACGAGATTGATGACATGGGAGGCTGCCTGGAAATTGGACCGAAAGGAAGATGCAACTAAAGAGGCTTCCCTGGTAAAAATGTATGCTGATGATATGGCGGTAACAGTGACTGACCGCGCCGTCCAGATCTTGGGAGGACATGGTTATATTCGGGAGCATCCGGTCGAACTATGGCTGAGAAACGGCCGTGGATTTGCCGCCTTTGATGGCATGGCTATAGTATATAAGGAGATACAGCACTATGATTGATTTTGAACTCACCCCTGAAGAAGAAGCTGCGGTAAAGGTAGCCCACAAGGCTGCAGAGGAACTCTTCCGCCCTATAAGCCGTTACTATGATGAACACGAGCACGAGAGCCCTCAAGAGCTCATTGACACGCTGTGGGAGAAAAGAGGAGAGGTCGGTATGCTCAGCCTGAGCCTAGCTGCAGCGCTTGGCATAGAGGAGCTGTGCTGGGGCGATGCGGGGCTTATGCTATGCAACCCAGGGCCAAGCTTGGGAGGTGCCGCTGTTTGGGCATCAGGAACACCAGAGCAGAGAGACCGCTTTCTTAAGCGCTTCAATAAGGGTAAACCCAAATGGGGTGCTATGGCCATGACAGAAGCTGGCTGCGGCTCAGACACTTCTGCCATTACCGCTACAGCGGTGCGCGACGGCGACGAGTGGGTGCTCAATGGTGAGAAAATCTTTGTAACCCAGGGTAAAAGGGCATTGGAAGACTCCGATGGCATCGTGGTGGTTTGGGCAACCGTGGACAAGTCAGCAGGGCGGGCAGGCATGAAGTCATTCGTGGTGGAAGCCGGAACTCCAGGAATGAGGGTAGAGAAGTTAGAGAAAAAACTGGGAATCAGAGCCAGCGATACTGCTACCATTATTTTCGAGGACTGCCGCATCCCGTATGAAAACATACTGGGCAGCCCTGAAGTTAGAAAATTAGACAAGACCAAGACCGCAGGCTTTCAGAAGGCAATGGCTACCTTCGACGCCACCAGACCTATTGTGGCCGCCCAGGCTTTGGGTGTTGGACGCGCTGCCCTGGATTTTGTCAAGGAAACTCTGGAGAAGGAAGGCATCGAGATACGCTATGGCTTACCACGCAATAAGCTAAGCGCTCTCGAACGCGATGTCATGGACATGGAAGCCCATTACAAGGCAGCCAAGCTGCTGACACTGCGAGCAATATGGATGTTAAACCAGGGGCAGCCCAATAATCTGGAAGCCTCAATGGCCAAGGCAAAAACGGGGCTTGCTGTTACCAGGATTACTCAGAAGGCAGTCGAACTCATGGGGCCACTGGGCTATTCCAGAAAGTACCTCTTAGAAAAATGGATGCGCGATGCCAAGATCAATGACATCTTCGAGGGCACTGGCCAAATCAACATGCTTATTGTAGCGCGGCGAGTCCTTGGCTATTCCAGAGACCAACTCAAGTAGATACAGCCCATTTGAAGTGTTAATGTTCTACAATTTTGTCACCCTCTAACTGCTCAAGGGGAATGTCATCACATGAAGGAGAAAGTGTGGATTGGAGGGCGACCCTGAATAATAACATGCACTGCGAGGCAATGTAGTGCAGGGCTAAAGCCCTGCCCCGTCAGCCACCCCAGGCAACCTTGAAAGGTCGCACTACATACTGTTTGGTCTTTGGGAAGAGCGTAGCGACGAGGCAATCGCCGGAGCAGCTATGAGATTGCTTCACGGAGTTTACCCTGGTGAGCCGAAGGGCTCGCAATGACGAATAGAATTTTGCACTCACGGATTCAGGAGACAGATAACTTGGAGAGCAATAGACAAAGGGAAGCGAAGTTTATGTCTGACAAAGAAAAGGCAATAATAGTCCATGGATTAACCAGGATATTCGGCGAGCTTGTGGCGGCGGATAATATTTCATTTGAAGTAGAAGAGGGAGAATCCTTCGGCTTAGTCGGCGCTAATGGAGCTGGAAAAACAACAACCCTGATGATGCTGGCTACAATGCTAAACCCGACCTCAGGCTCAGCCAGCATATGCGGATGCAGCATTCTAAACAACAGAGACGGGGTTAGGAATTCTATTGGCATCGTTTTCGAGAAGATGAGCCTCGATATCCAGCTTACTGGGCGAGAGAATCTGGACTTTCATGCCCGAATGTACCACCTGCCAAAGAAATTTAGACAGAAAAGGATAGACGAAGTTCTGGAACTAGCCGGACTGAAGGATAAGGCAGACACTATTGTCAAAGACTATTCAGGTGGTATGCAACGCCGATTAGAAATAGCTCGAAGCATGCTGACCCGACCCCGGGTGTTGCTTCTAGACGAACCTACGGTAGGTCTGGATGTGCAGACAAGAAGATTCATGTGGGACCATGTCAAAGAATTAAACCGGCAGCAAGGGGTGACGGTGCTACTGGCAACGCACTATATCGAAGAGGCAGACTATCTGTGTGACAGGATAGGTATCATAGACAAGGGCCAGATAATAACTATAGATACGCCCCAAGCGCTAAAAGACTCCATCGGCAAGAGTGTGGTTTCCCTCAAGCTGCACAATGGACCACAGGAGGACGCTGCCAGATTGTTCGAGAGGCTGCCCTGGGTCAACAAGCTCCGGAAGAATGATGGTTTCCTGGAGCTTAGTTTAGGCACAGAGGATGTAAATCTGGCTGATATAGCAAAATTAGCCCAGGAGAATGGCTTCGCTATTTCCTCCATACGCTTACGCAAACCAAGCCTGGAGGATGTCTACCTTCATTACGTAGGGAAGCAGTTTGAAAAAGAGGATATATGAAAGCCACCATAGAAGCTGAGGACCTCACTAAGAAGTTTGACGACTTCGTTGCTGTAGACCACATAAGCTTTGCCGTTCAAGATGGTGAGATATTTGGTTTTCTCGGCCCCAACGGAGCCGGAAAGTCGACAACGATAAAGATGCTTATCACTATTCTCAATCCAACCTCAGGGCAAGCTAGAATCTGCGGCTACGATGTGCTGCGTCAGAGAGACGATGTCAGAAGACATATCGGAATTGTGTTCCAGGACCCATCTATTGACCGGTTTTTAACCGGCAAGGAGAACCTCAATTTTCATGGCATGATTTACCACATGGATAAGAAGACAAGAGAAAGCAGAATCTCTGAGGTGCTCAAGTTACTTGATCTGCAAGATAAAGAGAACACACCTGTTAAGGACTGTTCAGGGGGTATTCAACGACGGTTTGAGGTAGCGAGGGGATTTATGACGCACCCCAGGGTACTGTTTTTAGACGAACCAACTATAGGGCTGGATATACAAGCCAGAAGAGCTCTATGGGAATATATCAAAAATCTGAATAAGGATAATGACATAACTATAATTCTGACCACTCACTACATCGAAGAGGCAGACTACCTCTGCGACAGAATCGGCATAATTGACCACGGAAAGGTCATTGCCACTGACTCGCCCCAAAGGCTAAAGGAGAGCGTCGGCATTGACCTTATCCTGATGGAGATAGCCAACGGGGGCAATGGAGATTTTATCGCATCGCTGAAAAGACTGGAATGGGTCAAGAACATTGAGCAGCACCGCAATTTACTGGAACTCAGCGTAGAAGAAGGGGATAGAAGAGTACCTGAACTCCTTGGGCTTGCCAGCAGACACGGAGTGAGTGTCACTTCTATAGACTCACATAAGCCAAGCCTGGAAGATGCCTTTCTACACTATACAGGGAAGACAATAAGAGAGAACGAAGAGGAGCAAAAGAGATGAGAAAGATAAGGAGAGCCAGAGGAAAGTGAAAAACGAGCTAGAGATGGGAACAACACCGAATATATCAAGACGGAGCCAGCTAATAGACCCTCTACCTATCTACACCATGTGGCTGAGACAAATGATAAGATTCTTCAGGATGAAGGCAAGGGTGGTAAGCTCAATCGTAACGCCGTTCCTCTTTCTTGCCTTTCTGGGAGTGCCCATGAGCTTTATGCCGGCAGGGAACATACCCGGTATTCCTCCCGGTATGAATTTCCTCGATTTTCTGGCACCCGGTATCGTCGGTATGACACTGCTTTTCTCTTCAATGTTCGGTGGAGCATCCGTCATCTGGGACAAGGAATTCGGCTTCCTCAAGGAAGTCCTGGTGGCTCCGGTTAGCCGTTTTTCTATCATATTAGGCCGAGAAGCCGGTGCCATGACCACGTCAATACTACAAGCACTCGCCATTATCATCATAGCAGCACTTATGGGTGTCCGCATCCAAGGTCTCGCTGGTTTCGGACTATCGCTGGTGTTCATGATTTTAACCAGCACTACTTTCATCGGGTTGGGACTAATACTAGCCACCAAGCTGGGCGAAATGGAAGGATTTATCTCAATCATAAATATGATACAACTACCCCTCTTCTTTCTCTCCGGCGCTTTATTCCCCCTGGATGCCATGCCAGTCTGGATAAGATATATAATGTATATTAATCCTCTTACCTACGGAGTTGATGGGCTCAGGGGTAGCCTCGTCGGAGGTGCAGCCTTTCCATTGACACTTGACTTCGTTATTTTACTTGTCTGGTCAATAGTCCTGGCTGGCTTAGGCACACGATTCTTTTCCACAATGGAAGCTGACTAACTCAGGCAACAGAACCCTTGGCTAACTCTTTAGCCTTGATAGTTAACCGCTCCAGTCCAAGCCAAAAGAATCAAAGCTATATTTGGCAGCAACATCACCTTGATGGTAAAATTTACTCGTCTATGCCTTGGTAGAAGACAAAATATCTCAACCAAGCCTGAATGAATACGCTCTGGGATATGACATCGTTGCCCCTTGAGCATGAATGCAGTAAAGCAGCGAGTGCTACCCTTACCTTGCCTATTTGGACAGGCGTTAGCACATAGAGGAGAAGCCAATGGATAAGCTTAAGGAATTTGAGCCTATATTTTACCCAAAATCGGTGGCAGTGGTGGGAGTTTCAGCCAATGATGAGAAACCCGGTAATCACTTCTTAAGAGCGATGATAGAGTTTGGGTTTAAGGGTAAGCTTTATCCGGTTAACCCCAGTACGAACGAGATACTAGGCCTTAGAGCATATCCCAGCATTGGAGATATTCCAGAACCGGTAGATTTCGTTAATATCAGTGTCCCGGCAAAATATGTCCCTCAGATTATAGAAGACTGTGTGGCTAAAGGAGTGCCAGCAGTGGAGATATTTACCGCTGGCTTCAGTGAAGTAGGCGAAGAAGGACGCAGACTTGAGCAAGAAATAATGACACTGGCTAAAGGAAAGCTCCGCGTCTTAGGCCCCAACTGCTTTGGGGTATATTGTCCCCGAGGAGGAATTACTCTCCTCCCCGGAGCTAATTACCCCAGGGAAAGCGGGAACATTGCTATCATTGCACAGAGCGGTGGTTTAGTCGACCAGCTTATCCCGGCAGCCACCGGATATGGACTACGGTTCAGTAAGATTATAAGCTATGGAAATGCCTGCGACCTCAACGAAGTCGACCTCCTGGAATACCTGGCTTCTGACCCTGAGACCACGGTCATCGCCGCTTATCTAGAAGGAGTCAAGGAGGGAAGGCGCTTCTTCCAGGTTGCCAAGCGTCTCTTAGGGAAAAAACCACTTATTATATGGAAGGGTGGGCTTACTGAATCCGGCAAGGTAGCGGTGAACAGCCATACCGGCTCACTGGGTGGAGAGCAAGCCGTATGGGAGGCCTTCCATAAGCAAACCGGGGCTGTAATGGTGGACGACGCAGAGGAATTCCTTGACACCACAGCCATCTTCTCTCACTTCCCCCAGGTGGCAGGACGAAGAGTCGGAGTGGTTGGGGGAGGAGGAGCAGTAGGGGTTGCCACCAGCGATATCTGCGAACGTGTCGGACTAAAGATTCCCACGGCACCTCCCAAAATCCAGGAGCGGTTAAGGGCTCTTCTTCCCCCCACTGGAACAAGCCTCAGAAACCCAGTCGATGTAGGCTCTCCCATGCCACC
>QYPU01000030.1 GCA_007280145.1 Dehalococcoidia bacterium
CCTTAATCCGTGGATTCTCCGGGGAAACCCCCGCCTGTCATTGCGAGGCACGGAGTGCCGTGGCAATCTCGGTGGGGTTTTGGGAGATTGCTTCGCTTCGTTCGCACTGAGGTCAGCCTTTTGAATCTGAACTCACGGATTAAGGATGCTATAGACATAAACAGGAATTAGTTACACCATGAAACGCAAAGAGCTCGGTGACATCGGAGAAGAGATGGCCAGGAAGTTCCTCAAAAAGAAAGGCTACCGTATTCGCGAGACCAACTTCCGCTGTCGTGAAGGTGAAATTGACATTATTGCTGAGCACAAAGACTATCTTGTCTTTATTGAGGTACGCACTAAGACCGGCTCCAGCTTTGGCAGCCCCGAGGAATCGGTAACGTTTGCCAAGAAGGAAAAACTCATCGCCTCAGCCCTTGCCTACATGAGCAGCCACAAAGACCTGCCTGATAACTGGCGCATAGACTTCGTCGGCATAGAGATGGACCAGAAAGGCAAAGCCACCCGCATCGAGCTTATCCAGAATGCCGTTGACTGAGATTAGCCCTCAAACACACCCATATTCTAAGCAGTGCTCTCTCCGCCCGTCGTTGTACTGCATAAAACGCTATTTTGTTACACGGCCATGCCTCCAGAGTGGTTCCAAAGGATTTATTCAAAATCGCGCTAACATGAGCATACCTAATATCTTGTATTCACGATCATCCTCCTAGCAAATAATCTTTAAGAAGTATTCTGCCATTGAGACACTATATTTTCAATAAACGTAGATCCACCTTTGCGTAACACATTCTTGTGTTGGCAATATTGATTGACTATTCCATCACATGCTGGTATGCTCACTTTTGATTGATATAATGCCAAAGCAAAATAAGACAACTATTAAATCCAAACGAAAAAAGGGTAATAAATTGGTCATAGTAACTACGGTAGCAACGCTAATATGTTTACTATTAGCTGTTTTAGGTTTGTTTGGATATCCTTACATCAAATCGCTTATTCGGCCAATAAATATAGAACCTAAAGAAATCTCACTTCAGCAAAGTCCTTGGTCAATTAAAACTACTTTCACTGTAAGCAATCTAAGATCAGACAAAACTCAATATGATGTCTGGATAATGCTTGAATTTAACGATTGTACAATAGATCCACAAAGTATATCTTTTGAATTGCCTGACCTTGAGGATGCTATTTCGGGAACTGTTGGCCATATCGTAGTAAATTATGATTGTGTTGTAGTCAAAGGCTTCGATTCGCAGAACAAACTAATTATCTTCTTAATCATTCATCATTTACTGGCCAATCAATCTTTGCAGGTTGTTACAAATATAGATTCATCTCAAGGATTTATCGGCGGCAAGGATGCTCGGATATCTATCAAATCAATTCGCCACTCAGATACTCCAGTTAATCTCGTCAGCAAGGGAAACGAGCTTGCGTATCCCGCTTTGACAGTTCCTTTTACCTTCAAAATAAAAAGCATTTCGCTTAAGTTGAAGCGACAATAGCTACTTTACATGAGCGAAAGGGGATAGCCGAGGACATCCAATAACCTCTATAATTTTGGGACTTTATAGGATATGGTGAGATTGCACAAATGTCAGGAATGTTCAATCAGGTATTGCCGTGTGGTCGAGAATTGCACATCACACTAAATTGTGTCTCATTTGTGCTGACGATTTACGCGTTTGTGGCAAATTGTTCTCCATGTAATCCTCTAGGCGAAGAAAGCGGCTTAAAGCATTCAGTGGGTTTTGCGGTCCTAGTCCATGCTCAATGATAGATTAGATAATAAGGCTTGACATACCGTGAAACAGTGGAATAGTAAGCTTGTCATTTTGAACAACCTTTGTATCCATTGATATTTACGGCCACACAATCTATAATTTCTTCAAAAAGTAGGTCCGGATTGAATGAATAATTTTTCCTTTAGCGTTCCGATTCAGTCATTGAAAGATAAGCTCATGAGTGCAATTTTGCATTCCAGTGAGTTTAAGGAAGCGCTGAGAGACGCATCAGGAGAGATAGTTAGAGAAGCTTATGTAGCTGCGAATGAGGCGACAATTGAAGGAGTATTCGACCGAGTTCTTTATGCCATATTACGAGATGTAGGCGTGAAATTTCATCCAGAGAAGGAAATAACAATTGATACTGTAAGGCATATAGGTAAGGGACGAGCAGATAGCCGAATTGGGGCAGTAATCATAGAGTATAAACATAGGTCAAAGCTTCAACGTTTAGCAGATATAGCCAAAGCCAAGGAGCAGCTATCGGACTATATTTGTCCACTATCTGAACAATTTAATCGTGAAATCATAGGCTTCCTGACTGATGGAATACATATATACGAAATTAGGGGACTCAAAGGGAGCATATACTCAATCTCTGGCGAGGCTGAGATCTCTAGCGTGTCGTTGCTAAATCTCATTAGGTGTGTCTTTTTACTGGGACAGGCGGCTCTGTCACCAGCTAATCTCATTCGTGATTTTTGCGGCAGCCACTACGATGGTGTTCTATTTCACGTTGCCAGGATGTTAAGCACGATACTTACTAGTAAGTCTACCTTAAAAACAGACATGCTCAGGTCGGAATGGGAAGAAATCTTCCGCTTAGCACATGACGACCAGTCACAACAAAGAAGGATTCAGGAGCGGAGGGAAAAACTTTCAGAAATATTCCAGGAGCCATTGGAAGATGCAGCAGCAGAATATCGTGCACTTTTTTCACTACATACTTCATATGCCATAATCCTCAAGTTGATGGCTTTCAGGGTAGTGAGTGACATTCAGTTTGGTTCGCCTATACAAGACTACAAAAGTCTCACAGTGGCAGAGAGTGAAGTCTTGCGTCCCTTTTGTAATAAGCTGGAAGATGGCGAAATATTCCGAGACCTTGGAATCTTGAACTTGCTTGAGGGGGATTTCTTCTCTTGGTATTGCGATGAGGAGCAATGGGATGACGAATTAGCAGCTGTACTAAGAGATATCTTAGTTATATTAAGCAGGTATGAGGATGTTACAGACATCTTTTCCTCTACAGACGTTATAGAATTATTTAGGGAATTGTACGAGGCTGCTGTACCTCAAATAGTAAGAGCTAGCTTTGGAGAGTTTTATACTCCTTTCTGGTTAGCTCGACATGTACTAGAATCATCAGAGTTGAAAGCCAATTGGAGGGCATTGGACCCATGCTGTGGCTCAGGTACATTTGTAATTGCTGCAATATCTCAAATAAGAAAGGATAAAAAAGACTTAGACGGGGAAGCCCTTCTTACTGAAATTTTGTCCAGGGTCGCAGCTATAGATTTAAATCCTCTAGCAGTTCTTACGACTAGAATTCATTATTTCATTCATATAGCAGATTTGCTCCCGCCAAGTTTCAAATGCCTAGTCATTCCTGTATATCTTGGAGATTCTTCCTATATACCAGAGATTGTCAATGAGTCTGGTGTTAAATGTTTGAAATATCAACTACACACTCATATGGACCCTATTAATGTCGTCATGCCCTTATCACTAATAGAAAACACGACTGAATTCGCGCAACTGATGTATAAGTATGAGCGCCTCGTGCGCAATAAGGATGGTAATAATGCCTCTGCTCTATTAGTTGAGTCTATCAGAACAGAAGACAAGACACAGCCAATAATAGAGAAAATATTAGAGCTTACTAAGCAATTAATCGCTTTAGAGAAAGACAAGCGTAATGGTATCTGGGCTAGAATCATTACTAATTTCCTGACAACAGCCTGTCTTCAGCCATTTTCAAACGTGATTGGAAATCCACCGTGGATTGACTGGAAAAATTTGCCTTCTAGCTATAGAGAGAAGATTAAGGCTATTTGTGTGGACAAAGGACTGTTTTCTGGTGCAGGCAGAACGGGAGGAATTAACTTAAATATATGCGCATTAATTACCCACGTAGCGTGCAATTGGTTGAGCTATCATGGTAAGCTGGCATTTCTATTACCTAAGGAACTCGCAAATCAGCCATCATATGAAGGCTGGTTACGTTCTGTGGGTGGTAGTAATAGGGATATATTAGAATTCCGCGATTGGTCCACTGCGGGGCATCCTTTCTATCCGGTTACTGAAGATTTCATGACTTTTGTGATTGGGCCTAAAGTTAAAGAAGAGGAAAAGGTTAACATCACTCCTGTAACAAAGTATTCAAAGAAGTCGCAATGCAGGACAAAGGCTCGGGAATGGAAATCAATCGAAGAAGCAATGAGTAACCTAAACATTAGAGAGATGTGTGCTGGGCAGATAACGCCAAACAGTTCAGCTTACACTTTTGCTGATAATCCGAGCCAACTGCATCGATTTTCAAAGATTTTAGGAGAATGTGCATATATCGGAAGGGAAGGTATTGAGTTTTATCCCCAAGAAATGTTGATTTTTCATTATGATGCCCCAGGCCCTAAGCCAGGGACTGTTTGGCTCAGAAACATCCAAGTCAGTAAATCGAAATATCATATTCCAAGCCAAAGAGTACTGTTAGAAACCAAATTCTTGAATCCACTTGTAAAGGGACGAGGCATCGAATACTTTCGATATAACAATGACAACTTAATCGTGCCCTTTCCTTATGACAGTAGCAACCCAACGCGTCCGCTGGACAGGAAAGAATTGGAAGATGAGTCGCCGCTTCTATTATCTTATTATGAAAAATACCGGGAAATCATAGAAATGCAGACGGAGTTCAGTGATAGAATAAGGGGGCCAAATGCAGGGGAATATTACGGATTGGCGCGAACAGGGCCATATAGCTTTCAAAATGTTTATGTCGCATTCCGAGATAACACAAAGTGGCGAGCGGCTGTTGTAACAAAAGATATTATGCCTTGGGGCGACGTTAAAAGGTTCGTTTTTCAGAATCATGCTGTTTCGATTTGCGAGAGAAAGTACGGTAGCGGCTATATCAATGAGGACGAGGCTTATTATATATCTGCAATACTCAACGCGAAGATAGTAGAGGAATATATATACGCTTCTCAAGATTCTAGGTCATTCAGAATCCGTCCTCCCATCTTCCTTCCTCAATACGATGAAACCAAAGACGCTCATCGTAGACTTGCAGAACTTTCCCGTGAGGCACAAGCTGCTAGCGAAAACATTGACAGGATTCGTTCAAAGATAGACGAGATCTATCTTGGCATATGTCAAGAGAATCCCAGCTTAACAAAGCAAATGCCTCTCAACTTGAGGTGAATCATTTTTCCCCACTGAAAAACTGATGATAGTTAGTTACGAAACGGGGTTTCGCACATGCCTGAGCAATTTTTCTATTTGTCTTGTTTCAATTCAAAAGATCAGTAGTATCCTTAAATTAAACAGGCAATAGTCTAATATAAACTACGGTATCTGACTTATCATAAGGTTTCTTACGTAAACAAAACGTCATTTTGTTGGGTGTCATATTTCGTGCTGTGCTTACTCGCCCAACCCACCTAGCTTTGTCCATTACCATCCTGGAGGATTACTTGAGCCGCGACAAAGTACTGCGCAGTCAAGAAACGCAGCGCCAAACCTGAGAAGCTCGTTTGCCTCATACCGAGCGATGCTGCTATACTAACCGATGTCGTGGAATACGAGACTGTTATCGGCCTGGAGGTACATGCCCAGCTATTGACCAGGAGCAAGATGTTTTGCCCTTGCAGTGCCGATTATGCTAATGCTCCACCCAATACATATGTCTGCCCTATTTGCCTGGCTATGCCCGGGGTCCTGCCAACAATTAACGAAAAGGCAGTGGAGTATACCGTAATGACGGCCTTAGCCCTTAACTGCACCATCGCCGAATATGCCAAGTTCGACCGCAAGAACTATCCTTATCCTGATTTACTTAAGGGGTATCAGATTTCTCAGTATGACGCTCCTATGGGGCAGCACGGCTGGCTAACAATCGATATAGACGGGACAAAGAAGAAGCTCGATATTACCCGAGTTCACCTTGAGGAGGATACCGCCAAACTGACCCACTGCACCACGCCTGAAGGCGAAACCTATAGTCTGGTTGATGCCAACC
>QYPU01000088.1 GCA_007280145.1 Dehalococcoidia bacterium
AGCCAAGAGCTATTTAGAGAAGGGACAGACGCCGTGGACGCCGGCCGTTTCAGTTTTCTTTGGCTTAGCTGTCGCCCTGGATATGATGTTGGCTGAAGGCTTGCCGAATATCTTTGCCCGCCATGCCAGGGTAGCTGACTTGGCCCGAAGCGGAGTGAAATCACTCGGATTGTCTCTGTTTCCCGAAGAAGAGAAGTATGCTTCCAATACCGTAACTGCAGTTAAAGCTCCGGAAAAACTCGATGTGCCTAAATTGCTTCAAATACTCAGAGATGAATATAATGTAGTTCTGGCTGGCGGACAGGGCAAGCTTGCCGGAAAAATTTTTCGTATCGGCCACCTCGGGTGGGTCACAAAAGACGACATTAGAGAGGTTCTAAAGACTGTGGCTAAAGTTTTACCTCAGGCGGGTTTGTAAGCTTAAATAAATTGAGAAGAGGGTGCTTGCTATGAAAGTTCTAGTTGCTGACCCTGTAGCTGGGGAAGGGGTAGAGGCTTTGAAAGCCGAGGTCGAAGTCGATGTCAGGCTTAAGCTTAAGCCTGAAGAGCTTAAGAACATAATTGGCGATTACGAAGCCTTAGTAGTACGCAGTGAAACTCGAGCTACCGCTGATGTTATTCAGGCTGGTAAAAAACTCCAGGTTATTGCCCGGGCTGGCGTTGGCTTGGATAATATTGATGTTGAGGCAGCTACCCGACAGGGCATAGTGGTAGTCAATGCTCCCACGGGCAATACTATATCGGCTGCCGAACATAGCATCGCCTTGATGATGGCTTTAGCCCGTCATATTCCGCAGGCTAATGCTCGGCTCAAATCAGGTTTCTGGCAGCGGAGTGACTATGTTGGCATCGAGCTTAGAAGTAAGACCCTGGGCATTGTTGGTCTGGGCAATGTCGGCTCTGAGGTTGCCCGGCGAGCTCAGGCTTTTGAGATGCGCCTTATTGGCTATGACCCCTTTATATCTCCTGATTATGCTCGCAATTTGGGGGTAGAGTCGGTTTCCATGGAGCAATTACTTAAGGAATCTGATTTTATTACCCTTCATCTGCCATTGACTTCAGCTACTAAGGGACTGATTGGTGCCAAGGCGCTGAACAAAGTAAAACCAACAGTGCGTATCGTCAACTGTGCTCGCGGTGGGCTCATTGATGAAGAAGCCTTGTTTAAAGCGGTTGAGGCAGGGAGGGTGGCTGGTGCTGCTATCGACGTTTTTGCTAATGAGCCGGTGACCGACAGCATACTTTTCAAAAGTGACAAGATTATTGTCACCCCTCACCTTGGAGCTTCCACTGCCGAGGCTCAAACCGGTATTGCCCTGGATATTGCCGAGCAGGTCTTGGCTGTGTTGAAAGGGCAGCCTGCTAAGTATGCTGTGAATGCCCCTCATATTCCGGCTGAAGTTTTGTCTGTGCTGGCCCCATTTACGGGGGTGGCTTCAACTCTGGGAAGTTTAGCCAGGCAGTTGATGGAAGGGCAAATAAAAAGCATCCATATTAAATACAGCGGTGAAATTGCTAATTATGATACCAGTGCCATAAAAGCCTCTGTTATCGGCGGTCTGCTGGAAGGAATAACTGAGGAAAGAGTTAATTTAGTCAACGCTGGCTTTATCGCTGCCCAGCGAGGTATGAAGATTGTTGAGCAGAAAGAGACCGCATGCGAGAACTATGCTAGCCTGCTTACTTTAGAAGCTGCCACCGATGTTGGAGTCACTGCAGTCGCTGGCACCGTACTGCGTGGAGAAACTCATATCGTCAGGGTAAACAATTTCTGGTTGGATATTATACCCACTGGTGGTTATTTCCTGTTCAGTGACCATCGCGACTGCCCTGGCCTTATCGGTGCTGCGGGTAATATCACGGGCAAGGTGGATATCAATATCAGCTCCATGCAGTTGGCACGGCTCCAGCCCAGAGGAGAGGCACTCATGATTCTGGCCCTGGATGAGCCTCTTCCCGAGGAGCAAAGGCAGGAAATCCTGGCCCTTGATGATGTCTATACCGCCAAGCTCGTGAAGCTGTAAAACCGGCTCTGCTACTGCATAAGAAGCCAGCCTAATGGGTCTTGACAAGGGGAATGTCTCCATGATATTATATTCCTACATGCGTAATTACGTATTTAGTCTTGAGGGTGGGATGTAAAGATGCGAGAGATGGTTAAGGCTTTTAAAGCCCTATCAGATGAGACCAGGCTGAGGATGTTGAATGTGCTTATGGAACGAGAGTGCTGTGTGTGTGAGGTCATGCAGGCCCTGGAGATTTCCCAGGCCCGCGCCTCTCGCAACCTGAGGGCTCTTTATGATGCCGGATTCCTGAAACTCAGGCATGACGGACTTTGGTCTCTATATTCAATAGATAAAGAAGGCTTAAAGGAATACTCCGTGGACATGATTGAAGCCGTTAGAAAAGCACTAGAAGGTAACGAAACAGCTTTGCTAGACAGGCAACGGTTGAAGAGTGCTGAGAGGATGGGGCCAAGTTGTGCGCGTAGACCATCAGCCTAATTTTTTTATGCGCCATTATATACGTAAATTCACATTTAGGGATTTACTCAAGGGAGATTAATGGAGATTGTTTTACGGCTGGTTCAAGGAGGGCTTGACGCCCTGGTGGAGTATTTATCGCTGCATGTTCTCACCTGCCTGGTCCCTGCCTTTTTCATAGCCGGAGCAATTGCCGTTTTCATCTCGCAGACGGCGATATTGAAATATTTTGGTCCTAAGGCAAAGAAGGTTCTTTCTTATAGTGTAGCTTCGGTTTCAGGCACTATTCTAGCAGTCTGCTCTTGCACTGTATTGCCATTGTTTGGAGGCATATATAAAAGGGGAGCTGGTCTGGGACCTGCTATCGCCTTTCTTTACTCTGGGCCAGCTATTAACATCTTGGCCATTGTGTATTCAGCGAGACTTCTTGGCTACGACTTGGGGCTTGGGCGGGTCGTTGGAGCCATTTTGTTTTCCATCGTCATTGGCCTTATTATGGCTGCCATTTATCGGAAAGAAGAGTCTGAAACTGATGCTGCTGCCTTCGCCACGCTAGTAGCTGATCCTGAGGAGATGCCTGTATGGAAACAGATAATCTTTTTCAGCATCTTGGTAGGCATACTGGTCTTCGCTGCCTCTAAGCAGTGGATAGTGACAGGCATATTGCTAATTGCCCTGGGTATTGTCTTATGGCGCTGGTTTACCATAGGTGAGTTTAAGCAGTGGATGAAGGAGACAGCGCACTTTGTGCGTCTTATAGTCCCCTGGCTTTTGGTGGGAGTTTTCGCTGCTGGGATACTGAAAGTAGCTGTCCCTCAGTCAGTGGTCTCTAGTGTTGTCGGTGGAAATAGCTTACAGGCTAACTTCGTAGCTTCTTTCCTCGGAGCCCTGATGTATTTTGCCACGCTTACCGAGGTTCCTGTTATAAGAGCCTTTATGGACTTAGGTATGGGCAAAGGACCTGCGCTAGCTTTGCTCCTCGCAGGACCGGCACTCTCCCTTCCCAATATGCTTGTTATCCGCAGCATTATGGGAACTCAAAAAACCTTAGTTTATATTGCTCTGGTAGTAGTGATGGCTACATTTACCGGCTACATTTTTGGATTAGTGATTCAATGAAAAAGGAGGTGTCCGATGAATATCAAAATATTGGGTCCAGGCTGCGCTAGGTGTCATGCTCTGGAAAAGACGGTCAGGGAAGTGGTGAGTGAGCTCCAGATTAATGCCACTGTTGAGGAGATTAAAGACATGAAGAAAATGCTGGAATATCCTATCCTGACCACGCCGGGGCTGGTAATCAATGAGCAGGTGGTTAGTAGTGGCCAGGTGCTTGGTAAAAATGAGGTCACCCAGCTAATCGTAAATGCCCTGGACAAAGAAGAGCGAGTCAAAGGCTCTTGAGGAAAATAGAGGTATCCGAAGCTCCTTTGCGCAGCTATATCGTGATGCCTGTCGAGCTACAGCGAACTCACAATACGAGGAGGTTATGAAACGACGTGAACATATTGATTAAGGCCAAGATGTATTTCCCTTTACTCATTGTCATCCTAGCAGTTGGATTGCTGAGTGCTTGCGGAAACCCGTCGCCTGCAGCCACTCCGCCAACTGAAGAGCCTTCGGCACCACCTGCGGTTACTCCGCCGGCAGAGCAGCCTTCAGAGCCATCCGAAGCAACAACTACACCTGACAGGGTAGATGTTGTCTATTTCCACCGTCCTCTTCGCTGCGTGACCTGCTTGTGTTTCGAGGAACGGATTCGCCACGTCGTGAAGACATATTTCCAGGATGAGGTAGATAGCGGCAAGTTGACCCTTGAGGTATTGAACCTGGGGGACAAGGAGAATGCTGCTATCGTCAACAAGTATAGCGCTTTTGGGCCACAGCTATTTATCAATACCGTAAGGGGTGGCACTGACCATATCAAAAATATAGAGGAGATTTGGTCTTGGAATTGCAGAAGCGATAAAGAGGGCTTTGACCAGGCAGTCAAGAACCTTATTGAACAAAGCCTTGAGGAAGTGCAGTAATGGACTTAAATAGTGTTCTGGGCACCCTCAACGTCCCGGTCCTCTCAGCGCTGTTCCTGGGGCTAATTACGGCTGTCAGTCCCTGTCCTTTGGCAACCAACATTGCCGCTTTAGCCTACATCAGCCGCAACATGACAGACCGCAAGTATGCTGTTATGACTGCTACGCTTTATACGTTCGGGCGCATGTTTTCCTATTCTGCCATCGGTATCCTTATCATTGTGATTGGTCTAGAAATCCCCTGGGTCTCCTCAGTTGTTCAGGATTTTGGTGAACAAATCTTAGGACCAATTTTGATAGTAGTAGGACTGGTTATGCTAAGTATCGACAGGCTTTCTTTTGGCCAGGGAGGTGGGAGACTAGCCTCGCTGGGAGGCAAAGTTGCCGACTGGGGGATGATAGGAGGATTCTTCCTGGGTGTTATTTTTGCACTGGCTTTTTGCCCTTACAGCGCCATCTTGTACTTTGGTGTATTGATACCTGTGGCTCTCAAGTCTACTGGTGGCGTGGCACTGCCTGCAGTGTTTGCCATTGGCACGGGGCTGCCGGTCTTGATATTCGGCACGCTCCTATCTTTTGGTGTAGCTGGAGTCTCTGCCTGGTTCAATGCAATTACCCGTGCCGAGAAAATAATTCGCATAGTAGTTTCCATCGTCTTTATAGGGGTTGGCATATATTACGTGGTACTATGGATACAATCCTAAGTGTCTGAGAGGAAGAGAATTGAGCATTGCATTGCTAACGCTAGTATGCTTTGCCGTGGCGGTTGTGGCTCCAGGCTGCGCTCATACTCCGGTGGATATCGAGGCAGTCGGCTTTATTGTATCAGGAGGAGTGAACTGGGATAACGACCCCGAGCCAGATGGCGTACAGTTCGTAATAAGGCCGCAGGATGTAGATGGTTTCATGGTTAAGGCTGAAGGCAGCCTCAACGCCAGGCTTTGGTCACAGCCGGATGCCTCAAAGGAGGAAAAAGGTAAGCTTATTCAAGAGTGGAGTGATATCTATGTAACGAAGAAAGACTACACGGAGGACCTGCTAGCCAGGATACGTTTGGAATATAACGACTACACGCCTGTCCTTGGCGAACGTGGCATCTTAGAAGTAACGCTAACACTGCCAGACGGGAGGAGCTTCACAGTTGAAGAAAGTAATATAAGTCTGAATCCACCACAAGGAATAAGAGAGCAGCCCCCTCTAGGCTGCTGCCCATAGGTGGTGAATCTAATTAATGGTTAACTTCTTTTGAAGAGGGAATAAAGATTTCAAATTGTTGATGTTTAAATTCAAGCTGTCAGGTGCTTATGTTCTCCAGGAAGATTATTTGGAATGAGGAGAAACAAATATGGAAAGCGCTGAGCCGAAGATTGTAGCTGGAAGACTCTCCATAATTGACCGGTTCCTGACACTCTGGATATTCTTAGCCATGTTCCTCGGGGTAGGGCTAGGCTATTTCGTGCCCGCTGTGGCCGATTTCATTACCCGGTTCCAGGTGGACACCACTTCCATACCCATAGCTGTCGGCCTTATCCTTATGATGTACCCGCCGCTGGCCAAAGTAAGGTATGAGGAATTGCCCGGCGTATTTCGCAACTGGAGAATACTCGGACTTTCTCTGATACAGAACTGGCTGATCGGCCCGATACTGATGTTCCTGTTAGCTATCCTCTTCTTGCACGATTACCCCGATTATATGGTCGGCCTAATCATGATAGGCTTGGCTAGATGCATTGCCATGGTCATCGTGTGGAATGAACTAGCTAAAGGGGATAACGAGTACGCCGCGGGCCTGGTAGCTTTCAACTCGATCTTCCAGATACTCTTCTACTCGGTTTATGCCTATGTATTCATAACAGTCTTGCCAGCGTGGTTTGGCCTGCAAGGGTCAGCAGTAGATGTGACCATCGGCCAAATAGCTCAGAGTGTGTTCATTTACCTAGGGATACCGTTCTTTGGCGGTATGATTACCCGATTCACTCTCGTCAAAGCGAAGGGACGAGAGTGGTACGAGAGCAAATTCATCCCCAAGATAAGCCCGATCACCCTGGCCGCTCTCCTCTTCACCATCGTGGTTATGTTTTCCCTCAAGGGCGAGATAATTGTTGAGTTACCACTGGATGTCGTTCGTATTGCGATTCCACTCCTGATCTACTTTGTGTTGATGTTCTTAGTTTCGTTCTACATGGGTAAGAAGATAGGGGCCGACTATTCTAAGACAGCGACCATTGCCTTCACTGCTGCCAGCAATAATTTTGAACTGGCTATTGCAGTGGCCGTAGCCGTGTTTGGCATAGGCTCTGGGCAAGCCTTTGCTGCAGTTATTGGGCCGCTGGTCGAAGTGCCAGTCCTGGTAAGTTTGGTAAATGTAGCTCTCTATTTTAAACGAAAGTATTTCGGTCAGCAGGAAACGGCTATCAGCCAAGGTTGAAATCGCACTGCACGATGAACGAGACACGGAGACTGGAAGTTTGGAAGTATTGATGTTAAGAAACAGCGATGGCAGCGTCTACAAAGAAGAGGTGCGCTCGCCTGGCCCCGAGTCCAAACAGGAGGAGCAATGAAAATGAAGCTAGTTCGGCTCTGTTGCCGGCCCCAGGCGGCAATTCTTTTAACCCTCCTGGCCATTCTATTAATTCTCCCTGGTGCCTGCACAACGTATCCTGTGACGCCGCAATCCCCCGAGCCAGAGGGTACGGCACCAGTTATTCATGACCTAAAAGCTCCGAAGCAGGTTGCACCATCAAGCAGCTCCCCGATTTTATGTGTGGCTACCAGCGACAGCGGCGATGTCCTAAGTTATGAATGGTCAGCCACGGGAGGGCAGATTCAAGGAGAGGGAGATAGTGCCATCTGGATTGCTCCTGGTACTACTGGTGTTTACACCGTCACGGTGGTGGTAAGCGATGGGAAAGGTGATAGGACTACTAGTTCAGCAAAAATTATTGTGACCATTGAGCCCAATCGCCCGCCAGTTGTTAACAGTATGAGGTGTCAGGATTGCAGCAATGGAATAGAAGCATCCCGCTGGAAAACATACTATATCGTGTGTGATGCCTCAGACCCCGAGGGTGATGAACTGAATTATTCTTGGCTGGCCACCATCGGTAAGATTGAAGGCGAGGGGGGCCACGTCGTTTTCCGCACCTTCGGCGAGTATGGAAATGCCCTTATCACAGTCATAGTAACTGATGATAAAGGCAATAAAGCCGAAGGCTATCTGACTATTAACATAAGCTGTTGCCATTAATCAGGGCAATGTAGCTCTTTACTTTCAGCGAAGGTATTTCCAGTAACGCTTGAACTTTGAGTAAAATTTGAATAAGATGGGAGGTAATAAAAATGAAGAAAGAAGAAGTTAGAAAAGTTGTAAGGGAAGGCTATGCCCAGGTTGCTAAAAGAGAAAATTCCTGCTGTATGCCGAGCAGTTCTTGCTGTGGCGTAACCAATATGGCTGCAGAAATCGGTAAAAAAGCAGGATACACTGATGAAGGACTGCAGTCAGTTCCTGAAGGTGCTAACTTAGGTCTTGGCTGTGGCAATCCAGTAGCGCTTGCTTTATTGAAAGAGGGTGAGATTGTCCTTGACCTTGGCTCAGGTGCCGGGTTTGACTGCTTCCTGGCGGCCAACAAAGTCGGCAGAAACGGCAGGGTAATCGGGGTGGATATGACTCCGGAGATGGTTGAAAAAGCCAGAGAAAACGCGCAGAAAGGCAACTATGAAAATGTGGAGTTCAGGCTAGGTGAGATTGAAAACCTGCCTGTAGCCGATAATTATGTAGATATAATTATCTCAAATTGCGTCATAAACCTATCGCCGGATAAGGGGAGAGTCTTTGAAGAAGCATTCAGGGTACTGAAAGCCGGTGGACGATTGATGGTCTCAGACATAGTTTTAGTAAACGAACTTCCAGATTTAATTAAGAACTCGGTTACTGCCTACATAGGTTGTCTTTCTGGTGCCATAACGAGAGATGAATATATTGAAGCTGTGAAAAATTCGGGATTTCAAGAGGTGAGCATAATTGAAGAGACATCTTTTCCACTGGACTGCATGGCGAGCGACCCGACGGCGCAGGGGCTGGCCAGTGGCCTGGGTGTTTCTGGGGAAGAGCTGAGAAAGATTGGCAGTTCGGTTAGGAGCGTGACACTTTACGGCGTAAAACCAAACAAAAGAACTTAGGGAGCATGGACTGAGCACTAAGAATTGTCAATTCTGCCTAGGGCAGCTAAGAGAGATGCGCAGCCTGGTGATTTTCTCCTGATTTTATTGGAATCCTCAGTCTTATAATGTTCCTTCCAGGCGGTTGATGACCAGGCCGGTGGGCAGTTTGGGGTAGAAGTAAGTTGATTTTCCTGGCATCCTGTCGTTGGCATTGGCGATTGCCTTGATTGTTGTCGCTGGAATAGGGTTCAGTAGAAAAGCCAGTTGGTATTCATCACTTTCTACCTGTCGTCGGGCTTGTTCAGCATCAGGGGTGTAGGCAATACCATCAGTTTTGCCTGAGGAGCCCAGCAAATTCTCCATAATCAAATGCTGGACAATGCTAACATTCAGCTTCTTGTAAGCCTCGGAGTGGCCCTCGGGCATTATATTCTTGAGGGATACAGACTGGCGTAGTCTCAGAGTTGTAAGGCTTCCTGGCTCCAACCCCAAAACACTTGTAGTTGCTCCTCTCACCTCAGGCAGCCCGGTTTCATCCAAGGGGAGTAAATCTATGTCAAAGAAAGTTGCTAACTGGTTTCTGAATCCAGCTAGAGTTTGAGAGGGTATACCACGCACCAGGCGGTGGACAGGCAGAGCAATAAGTCCGGCGTCAGAGAAGGACACCAGCGTCATCATGACAAAGTTGAAAGCTGCGTCACTATTGCGCAATGATGTGCTTTGCTGTATCTCATCCCGGTAGGCTAGTGCTGTCTCGTAGCGATGATGTCCATCGGCGATATAGATTGGCTTGGGAGCCAGGAAGTGACTGATTCTTTGAACGAATTCAGGTTCGCTAGATATCCAGAGCTTGTGCGTTTCACCACCTTCAGTAAAATCAATTAGCGGCTTACGCTTTGCCTGCGAAATCAATAACTTGGCGACTCTTTGCCCCGGGTCTTCATAAAGACCGAAGAGTGGACTGAAGTTGGCAGCGCAGGCTCGCATCAACTCCAAGCGGTCACTTTTAATCCCCGGTACTGTATTTTCATGGGGAAACACAACCTTATTCTCCCATGGCTCCAACCTGACACAGGCTATCAGCCCCAGGCGCCTTTTTCGGGTGTTTTGGTAGATGAAGGTATGTTCGTGAATATAAAAAGAGGGTACAGGGTCGGCCTGCAGGATGCCAGCTTTTAGCCACTGGTTGAAGGTGATGCTAGCTTGGCTATGTTTGTTATCGGCCTCAGTATCCTCGGGCGACTCCATCCCGTGCTCAAGACGGACGACATTGTAATCACTTTTCTGATAGTAAGCCTTCTGCTCTTCGGGAGAGACGATGTCATAAGGTGGGCAGATAACTGATGCTAAATCTTCAACGACTTCTTGATTGTATCGTATACCTGAAAAAGGACAGATTTCAGCCAAGTTGACTCCTTCTAAAAGATAAGCAGCGGTTTCTGCCGCTGAATACTATCTTGATTAAAAAGGGCGAAATGGTAGCACTTCAGTATTTAGTTACTGCTCAAAAGCTCTGAGACGACAGCGTTCACTTCTTCCCCTTGAGCTTTCCCCTTCAGTTGTGGCATAAGCTGAGACATAACCTTGCCCTTGTCATTTGGGCCTGTTGCCCCTATCTCGTTGATCACCTTGCGGGCTGCATCCACAATCTCGTCGTGGCTCATCTGCGCGGGGAGATACTCTAAAAGGATATCCAGCTCTGCCTTCTCTTGCGCTACTAAGTCCTGGCGGTTACCCTGTTCGAAAGCCTCGATACTCTCACGCCGCTGCTTGGCTTCCTTATCTATAACATCCAGTATGCCAGCCTCGTCTAAAGTCTGCTGCTGGGCAATTTCGGCATTCTTTATACTGGCTAAAGCCAGGCGAAGCACTGAACATCGTACTTTGTCCTTTTGCCTGATTGCCTCATTGAGGTCACCTCTGATTTTTTGAGCTAAAGTCATCTTCTAAATGTCTCTGAACTGCTTCTGGTTCTGGCAAATGTCTCTGGCCTGCTTCTGGAACTCTTCCGCCGTTTTGCCGCTTCCTTCCGCTTTCGCTTTATGCTGGGCTTTTCGTAAAATCCACGGCGGCGAACTTCGCTAATTATGCCTGCCTGTTGAACCTTCTTGGAGAACCGCCGCAGCATACTATCAAAGCCTTCTCCTTCTGCAAGCTTTACTTCAAGCACGCAATATCACCCCTTCCTTAATTATAATTAGTTGCCTGCTTGATTACTAAACGCAAGCAGTCAACAAGCATAAATTTTAGCTGGCTTGCCTGATGGTGTCAACTATTTGCGGATTAAGGCATTATTCTACCTTGGAGCTAATAGCCACAGTTGACAAGAGGTGAAGCAAGTTCTATATTGTCTCTTTAACGGCGTCGCTAAGATGAAGGGGCAAAGCTTCTATTCTTGGTGTATATCGTTGGTTATCGAAAGGTGGTTGATATTATGGTAAGATTTGGGGCAGGACGACCATGATTCTTAATAAATCTTGAGGAGGAATAAAATGAAACAGAAAGTACTCTTTGTTTTCCTGGGTCTCGTGCTAATCGTGATGCCTATGTCCGGTGCCTGTGCGCCGACCTCTACAGCTGAAGTTATAGAACTAAACTACAGTAATTTCTTCCCGCCTACACATTTGCACTCGATACTGGTTGAGAAGTGGATAGATGAAATAGAGACGCGCACCAATGGCAGAGTAGAGATTACCTACTACCCTGGAGGTTCGCTCGTCCCTGCGGCCGGTACCTATGATGGGGTGGTTGAGGGCATCTCAGACATCGGCATGTCGGTTCTGGCCTATACCATGGGTCGATTTCCTGCCAGCGAGTTAATTGACATGCCTCATGCTTACCCTAGCGGATGGGTAGCTACCAAGGTAGCCAACGACTTTTATGAAGAGTTCCAGCCTGCCGAATTTGATGATGTGCACGTGCTTTACTTCCATGCCCATGGCCCGGGCGTTGTTTTCACTACACAGAATCCAGTGCGTAAGATGGAGGACCTCAAGGGGTTGGTGATAAGGTCTACAGGTGTGGGTGCCAAAATAATGGAAGCTCTTGGGGCTGAGGGGTACGGCGCATCCCAGGGAGAGGCCTATGAGCTTATGTCCAAGGGTACGATAGATGGC
>QYPU01000037.1 GCA_007280145.1 Dehalococcoidia bacterium
AAGGTTGCCCCTGGTCGCCTCTTCGCCCACTAATTGGATAAGCTCACTGTTTCCGCCATCGCACCGATAGATGCCGATTACGGTTATATAGTCATAGAAGCGAGATAAACCGGTAGTCTCTATATCAAGGTAGGCATCAGCCGACCGCCTCATAACACGTTTCCGCCTTCCGCTAAACTCCAGCATAACACACCAGTGACCGCTAGATTGTCACAAATCGTGAAGTTCGTGTCGCTTCTTTTCGCCAGGACTCTCTCATTCTCGCAGCGAGAAGTCATCCTCCAAGATGTCTAAGATCTCTTTGGCGGCATAGGCTTTGTTTCGCTTGCCGCCCGTGATCTCCGTTAGTATCCCCTCCCCTTCGAGGAGGTGTATCGCTTTCTGAGCGCCAGCGAATGTTACTCCGAGAAGTCCCTGAGCAAGCTTCACATTCAGCACCGGCCTCATAAAAATAAGCTCAACAAGTTGTCCCGCGGTAGGTGGTATGTGCTTGCTCAGACTAATCTGGCGGTAGGACTGTTGAAGGTTGAGTAGGAGGCGGGACCGTTGGACAGCGTCACTCGATTGGCTCACCACTGCCCTGAGGAAGAATTGAATCCACTTGCGCCAGGCTCCTCTCTGGCTTACCTGCAAAAGGAGGTCGTAGTACTCTTGGCGATGCTGCTCAAAAAAGGCACTGAGGTAGAGCAATGGCTGGGAAAGAAGCGTCCGCTCACAAAGGAAGAACGTAATTAGCAATCGGCCGATGCGTCCATTGCCATCCAAAAAAGGATGAATAGCTTCGAACTGATAATGAACCAGCGCCAATTGCACGAGCAACGGCAAACTTGCGTCGGTGTGTAGAAACTCTTCCAATTGAGCTAATGCCCCTTGCATCTCAAGAACAGGTGGTGGCACAAAGGTGGCTTCGTTCAGGCTACATCCGGGAGAGCCAATCCGATTTTGCGACTGGCGGAACTCACCAGGGGTAGCTTGCTCACCACGTACTCCCTCCATGAGAATAGCGTGCAGCTCTCGAATCAAGCGTAAGCTTATTGGTAGCTCATCTAAACGTTTTAGGCCATATTCGATAGCACGCACATAATTCTGAACCTCACTCACATCCGGCTGCTTCTCCACCCGCGTTGCTTCAAATAATAGAAGGTCAGAGAAAGACGACTGCGTTCCTTCAATGCGTGAGGAGAGGACTGCTTCCCTTCGCACGAAGGGATAAACCAACAGATGAGGGTTGGGCAAGGTTTCCCCAAGCCCAGAAAGGGTTCCAAGAGCGATGTCCGCCGCTGAAATCAGAGAAACGAGAGAATCGTCCCAGACCAGTTTCGGGGGCAATGGGTGAGGAACAAAAGCCCAATATCCGCCCGGGGCACGGATTAGCTTTCCTGACGAGCTACTCTTGAACAGAGCGGTCTCCATATTAAACACCTGTTTAACAAAGCATTACCTTATTAAACAAAAGCGGCATCTTGTTTAATAATAGCACCAACCGCTCTACCATGGCAACCGTCTGCAGCTCCCTAGAAAAGGCTTTCCCCAAGATTGCCCGAGCCCACTTGATTCCCTCTTTCGAAAGTATAGCACATCAGCCGCGTTATTGGCGTATTCTTGTCACCAATTGCTATTCGCTGATCTAGTTCAGATAGATAGTTGACACTCACACGGTATCGCTATTAGCAAAATAATAAACATGTAGCGCAGGGCTTCAGCCCTGCCCCATGCCTGCCACTACCCCGGGCAGCCTTAAAAGACTGCGCTACATGTGAAAACAGTCGATAGTCGGCAAATGTGTCACTGATCATATGAACGAGTACACTCGCTGCGCTCTATTCTCTATCTATGATACAATTCTACAGTTTGGTCTAATCGGCCGCCATGTGAAATCCCGGGGGACATTCCTCGAATCGGTCATGACGCATATGACAAATGTGGATAATGCTGCAAATAAGAGAGCTGCTTTAATTGTTGCTACGTTAGGTGCTTTCTTTGCACCCTTTATGGGCTCTTCCATCAACATTGCACTTCCCGCAATTGGCAGTGAATTTGGAATGGATGCGATTTCGTTAGGTTGGGTAGCTACAGCATACCTTCTGGCCGCAGCAACATTTGTTGTCCCCTTCGGAAGAGTAGCTGATATATACGGAAGAAAGAGGATTTATACATGCGGCGTGTTTATCTTTACCGTTTCATCTCTTCTTTTGGCGATTTCAACTTCTGCCACCATGCTCATCTCCTTCCGGATTTTGCAGGGCATAGGAGGTGCGATGATTGTTGGTACTGGAGTAGCCATTCTGACTTCAGTATTTCCCGCTGACGAGAGGGGTAAAGCCCTGGGAGTAAATGTCGCCGCAGTTTATTTGGGACTTTCTCTCGGGCCGTTTTTGGGCGGGTTACTAACCCAGCATTTTGGTTGGAGAAGCATTTTTCTGGCGAATGTACCTCTGGGCATGATAATACTCGCCTTTATCTTCTGGAAATTAAAGGGAGACTGGGCCGAAGCAAAGGGGGAGAAATTCGATGTTGCTGGCTCTCTAATTTACAGCTCAATGCTTATAGCCATAATGTATGGACTTTCTTTGTTGCCAGAGATGTCGGGTGTGTGGCTGATTCTGGCTGGTGCCCTGGGGTTTGTGGCATTCGTTAGGTGGGAAATGAAGGTGGAGAGTCCCGTCCTGAATATGAACCTCTTCAGAAACAACACAGTATTCGCTTTATCTAACCTGGCAGCGCTAATCAATTATAGTGCCACGTTTGCCGTGAGCTTTCTTTTGAGTCTTTACCTGCAGTATATAAAAGGGCTTAGCCCCCAAAGTGCAGGGGTGATTTTAGTGTCTGCACCGGTGGTGCAGGCTATTTTTTCACCGCTTGCCGGGAGGCTTTCGGATAAAATCGAACCCAGAATCGTAGCCTCAACGGGTATGGGGTTGACAGTTGTAGGCCTTTTATTCTTCACTTTTCTGAGCGAAGAAACAAGCGTGGGGTTCATTGTGGCTGGTTTAATTATCCTTGGTTTTGGTTTTGCCCTTTTCTCGTCTCCCAATACAAATGCAGTCATGGGCTCTGTCGAAAAGAGAGTTTATGGAGTAGCCTCGGCGACGCTGGCAACAATGCGACAGGTTGGGATGATGCTCAGTATGGGAATAGTGATGTTTATATTTGCAATGTATATCGGTAGGGTCCAGATTATACCCGAATATTATCCGCTTTTTTTGAAAAGCGTGAACTCGGCATTCATCATTTTTGTTATCCTTTGCTTTGGGGGCATATTTGCCTCGCTAGCGAGAGGTAAAATACGGTGAAGACCTTCGGTGCTGCCCTCACAGGCCTTGACGGCCAGTGGCCAGCGGTTTAACATAGCTATGGCTCTTTATCGAGAAGTCACGCACTGAATTACAGCCTTATCGATGGAAGCTAAAGACATTGGAGGGTTAAGATGATTATATCGGAGATGCTAGCCAGAAATGCTCGCATGTATCCTGATGAGGTAGCACTTGTTGAACTTGCCCCCAGTCAGGGAAAGCGAAAGGAGATTAGCTGGCGGGAGTTTGATGATAGAGTAAATAGAGTGGCTAACGCTTTACGGCACAGAGGAATTAAAAAGGGTGATAAAGTCATTCACTTTATGAGGAACTCCATCAACTGGCTTGAAGCCTACTTTGGTATTGCCAGGACTGGGGCGTGGGTAGTACCTCTTAGCTACAGATTCACTGCTGAGGACGTCAAATATTGCGCTGATATCACTGAAGCCAGAGCGATGATTTTAGACGAAGAGTTTATTGAGAGGGTCGAGAAAATTCAACCACCATTAGCCACCATTGAGGATTATATAGTTGTGGGCGAGGATTTGGCTCAGGGTAGAGACAGCTTTGAGGAGATAATAGCTAGGTCGTCGCCGGAAGCAGTGCCGGTAGAGTTGAATGAGTGGGATGAATGCGGTCTTTACTTCACTTCTGGGACTACCGGTTCTCCAAAGCCAATCCTGTTGACTCATAAGAATATGGAGTCTGCTGCTATAACGGAGTGGGCTCACCATCACCAGAATCGTGATGACAATTTTATACTTATTCCTCCTCTATACCACGCTGGTGCCAAGATGCACTGGTTTGGAAGTCTAATTGTGGGTGGTCGAGCTACACTGCTCAGGGAAGTTAGCCCCCAAGATATACTTGAAGCAGTACACCGGGAAAGAGGGACCATTGTTTGGTTATTAGTGCCCTGGGCTTATGATATCCTTGCTGCACTGGATAGTGGCAAGTTAAAGAGAGAGGACTATGATTTAAGTTGCTGGCGGCTGATGCATATTGGGGCCCAGCCAGTGCCGCCCAGTCTGGTGAGACGGTGGAAGATGTACTTCCCGGATATGCAGTATGATACCAACTACGGTCTTAGCGAGTCTACGGGACCGGGATGTGTTCATCTTGGTATAGAGAACGAGCACAAAGTGGGGGCTATCGGCAAAGCTGGCTTTAATTGGGAAGCGCGCATTGTGGATGAGGAGGGTGAAGATGTGCCTCAAGGAAGTGTCGGTGAACTGATTGTCAGGGGCGATGGGGTCATGAAGGAATATTATAAAAACCCGGAAAAGACAGCCGAAACCATCAAAAATGGCTGGCTCTATACCGGAGATATGGGCAGGGTAGATAGCGATGGTTTCATTTACCTTGTAGATAGGAAGAAAGATGTAATTATCAGCGGTGGTGAGAACATCTATCCTGTCGAGGTGGAGGAAATTCTGCATACTCATCCTAAAGTGCATGATGTAGGCGTGATAGGTATTCCTGATGACAGGTTAGGGGAGGTAGCTGCAGCTATAATTTACCCTGAGCCGGGAGAACCTCTAACTGAAGAAGAAGTGCTGGGGTTCTGTAAACAACAAATGCCCAGGTATAAAATACCGAGGATTATTATATTTGATAAAGTGCCAAGAAGTCCTACTGGTAAAATAGAGAAACCCAGGATGCGAGAGAGGTATGCTAATCTTAGAAGGACATCGCCAAACCGGTAGGTAGCTGTGTCAGAGTGGCGTGGTCATGATATACCCGAATTTATAACGGTCTAAGTTTGTCTTGACCATGTTAATATTATAGCTGTGATGGTTCTGTTGGCAGCTTACCCCTCAAGAATGCGCAAATTCCGTTAAGCAACAAAGGTTAGTTTTGTCCCCGACATATTTAATATAAATTGGCCAGGCATTGCCTTTTCGAAGGTTATAGCAGCTTTTCTTCCGGTACAATGTGTTGGGATAATGTAGTCTGGACCTATTTCCTTCATGGATTTCACCGTGTCATCGATGATGGGTTCGAAAGCCGGCCCGGTCAAGTGGAATCCTCCCATGACCACATGCACCTTATTTATGCCTGTAACCTCCTGGGCGTATTTCACTGTATTGATTATCCCCGAATGGGCGCAACCGGATAGTATTACCAGGCCTTTACCTCTTATATTCATGGCCACTGCCGTGTCCTCTTCAAT
>QYPU01000035.1 GCA_007280145.1 Dehalococcoidia bacterium
GTGGGGAGTGGAGTGACCAGGGCATCGTGGGTATAAGCCGCTGGCTGAACCGGGTTTGGAATTTAGTGATAGCTGGCTGTTCTGAAAAGAATGTTGACCTCGATGTGGAAAAGGAGCTAACCCGCCTCATCCATAAGACCATTAGAAAAGTGACCGGGGACATGGAGCGGTTCCGCTTCAATACCATGCTGGCTGCCCTCATGGAATTTACCAACTACCTGGGCAAGGTTCAGGAGCAGGGCACAATTTCTGAGTTGGTGTGGCAGGAAGCTATTACCAGTTTACTGCTGCTCCTGGCGCCAACGGCACCACATCTTACTGAGGAGCTATGGGCAAGGACTGGGCATTCTTACAGCATCCATAACCACCCCTGGCCCAGGTGGGATGAGGAGTTAGCTAAAGAAGAAGAGATTACGCTGGTCATCCAGGTGAACGGGAAATTGAGGGATAAGGTTACCGTGCCGGTGTCTATTACCGAGTCCGAGGCCAGAGAGCTAGCCTTGAGCCGAGAGCGGATAAAGGCCTATGTCCAAGGTAACAATATTAACAAGATTATCTATGTCCCGCGAAGGCTGGTGAATATAGTGGTGGGGTAGGATGATTAGGCCGAAATTCTAACTGCGGTTCTGGGAGTTGTGGTATCAAATTGGTTAAATTCAATTTGTGATGTGATAAAATAAGTTGGATTAGGCGAGCTTCGAGTTAATCTAATGGCTATTGTAAGTTATACGAAATTGGTATTTTTAAAGGAAGGTAAAAATGGTGAAGAAAAAAGAGACGACCATAGTTCAGGGGGAAGCTATCGAAATTGAAGGTTCTCTGTCTCGGCCTGAAATTGTTAGAAAAGTTGTAAACATATTTATTGACACTGAAAACCTGCAGAGAGGGAGGGGGGTAAAGTTTCGTTACCCTGTAGAGAATTTATCAATTAACCAACAACTTTTTATCTTCAGACCAGGGGGTTTGAATAAATGGAATTTTGATTTTAAAGTAGAGATACTGGGGGAGTTAGGGCTTGGTAAAGGGTCACACGATGAGATTTTATTAGATTTCCAGAATAAAAAACGTGAAAATCCACAGAAGTTTAATCTCCTGTTGGAGGTCCTCACGGCGATTTACGATTGCTTAGAAAACGATGTGGACCGGCTACTGGAAAATTATCCTAGTTTGCAAACATCATTTCAAACGGGTGCAAAGGTTGAGATACTTTTAAAAGTAGTAAAATGGATGTTTATTATGGAAGACATCGTTTATTGGAATTATCAGGGGCGATCGATGTTATATAATGCGTTGATGAATTTATAGAGGAAGCATAGGTGAGACCTGAAAACAACATTTACAATTACTTAAATAAAGTGTTTCTGAAGGACATCATGGACCTTTTGAAGGAATTGCCTGATAAAAGCGTTGATATGGTTTATGGGGATCCTGATTATAATGTTGGTGTTAACTATGGTGATAAGTCCTATACGAAAACCTTTGGTGAATATATTGAATGGTATATTGAACTAGCGCGAGAATCCTTGAGGGTTTTGAAAGACACAGGAAATATGTTTTTAATAAATTATCCGAAACAAAATGCTTATTTGAGAGTGAAATATTTGGATGAGGCATGTTATCAAGTCTCTGATTATGCATGGGTATATAATACGAATGTAGGGCATACTCCAAAGCGCTTTACTACAGCCCATAGAAGCATATTACATTGTCGAAAGACGAGGAATAATAAGTTTTATAAAGATAACGTCGTAGTTCCTTACAAAAATCCAACAGACAAACGGATTTTAAGAAACTTAGAAAATGGTTCAAAGGGTAGAATGCCGTACGATTGGTTTTATTTTGATTTAGTTAAAAATGTAAGTAGAGAAAAGACATTTCATGCTTGCCAGATCCCTCAAAAACTTTCTGAAATGTTGATTAGATCTTGCACAATGCCACGTGATGTTGTTTTAGTTCTTTTTGGTGGGAGTGGCTCTGAAATAGAAGCTTGCAAGGTTTTCAATAGGCAATATATTTCCGCTGAGATAGATGAGAAATATTATAAAATGATTCTTGATAGGTTGAATAAGGGACGCATAGAGGAGAAATACAAATTGAGATTGAAGAAATACGAAGTTGAGAACATAGAACAGCAACTTGTACTTCTTGAGGAACAAAGGGAATATTTAACAAATAAATGAAAATATAAAATAAGGCGACCATTGGCGTGCAATACGGTATGAAAGACTAAAATTCCTTGCACTTAGATTTAGCTTCAATAAACCCCGCATATCAGTATATCGTTAATAACATTCAGTGGCAAAGAGGTTGTAGTGTGGCAGCGAGAGCGGTGGTTATCAAGTTTTTTTGCACCGCTACTGTTGGCTGCCATGCTTGGCAAAGGGATGTCGTAATATAACAACGAAACATCTAGCTATCGGGGTTTTGCACCGGTTGTTGGAGGCATGAATTCAGGGTTTAAATAAATGTGAAAGGATTGGTAGAAGGAGAATATGAAAGTTAAGTATGTTTTATTGGTTCTGGCTCTAGGCGCAGTCGTTTTTGTGTCAGGCTGCCAGGCGGCAGATGAACCTGAAGTGGCAGGAGGCGTTCAAGAGGGTGATGCCGTTAAGGTCCACTACACGGGCAAATTGGATGATGGGACGGTGTTTGATTCATCTGAAGGCCGTGACCCTCTGCAATTTATAGTAGGGGATGGTCAGGTAATTCCCGGCTTTGAAGAAGCCGTGATAGGAATGCAGCCCGGTGAATCGAAAACCGTCAAAATCCCGGCGGATAAAGCCTATGGCCCACACCGTAAGGACCTGTTAGCGGAAGTAGACCGAAGCGAAATTCAGGATGACACGGAACTAGAGGTCGGTCAGCAGTTAGTACTGCAGCATCCAAGTGGTAATCTGGTTAGAGTCACAGTGATCGATATCTCCGAGACAAGCGTGATAGTAGATGCCAACCATCCTCTGGCCGGGAAAGACCTGACTTTTGAAATCGAGCTTGTAGAAATTCTTTGACCGTTCTGTGAAACCCGATAGGGTTATTCTACTATTGGCAAAGGAGGATTGTGATATGGCAGCGAAAGCGGTGGTTATCAAGTTTTTTGCTCCGATTATCGATGGCACGATTAATGCCCTGATGGATGCAATCGACCAGAAGATGAAGCAGGGTGCCACTCAGTTCACCATCCTTATTTCATCCCCCGGCGGTTCTGTGTTCCACGGGCTATCGGCATATAACTATTTGAGAGGCCTGCCCGTAGCTGTAACCACGCATAATTTTGGCAGTGTCGATTCTATCGGGGTTGTCCTGTTCTGTGGGGGCAGCAAAAGGCTCTCGGTACCTCAGGCCAGGTTCCTGCTTCACGGCGTAAGTGCTGGTTTCCAACAAAACGAGCGTTTGGAGGAGAAGCAGCTTGAGGAGAGGCTGAAGGGCTTGAGGATTGACATAGAGAATATCGCCAAGGTCATAGCTGCAAATACTGGCAAGGCCGTCGAGGATGTCATAAATGCTATGCTGGAAAGGACTACGCTGAATCCTGAGGAGGCCAGAGCCTGGGGGCTGGTTCATGAGATTAAGTCTGCATTGTTTGAGGCAGGCTCCGAAGTCATCTCGATACAATATCAACAAAAGCAGGACCAGTGAGGGTGACTGACATAGAGGTTTGGACGTTATCTCTGTGGCACTTGGGATTCTATTGGTGGTTGCCGGACTTTTTGTGACTCTAGGGCAACATTCCGGCAGACGAGGGAGAGAGTGTTATGGAAAGGGTAGCAGGTTTTGGATATACTATAGGGAGGAGGTGGAGCAATGATTGAAGCTTTGTTAACGGAACAACAGAAAAAACTAAGGGATGAAGTGAGGGGATTTGTAAAGTGGGTTCCCAAGCAATTGCTGCTGGATATGGATGCTGATAAGGTACGATTTCCCAGAGAATATCTTGTTGAGTTGGCGAGGAGAAATCTGCTGGGCTTGAGATTTTCAAAAGAATTTGGTGGTAGGGGGCTACAGTGGGTCGACGAGATTGTGGCGCTTGAAGAAATCGGTGTACTTGGTATATCGCTGAGCTGCCTATTTTCACTTGTCAGTATTGTTGGTGAGGCGATTCAGGTTTTTGGGACAGAAGAGCAGAAGAGGAAGTATCTTGAGCCGCTGCTGAGAGGGAAAAGCTTTTGTGCCGAGGCGCTCACTGAGCCGCGTGGGGGCTCTGATTTTTTTGGCGCTACAACGGTTGCCAAAAAGAAGGGGGATTTTTACATCCTGAATGGACAAAAGCGGTTTGTTGTTGGAGCTGATGGTGCTGACATTTTTCTTGTTTATGCCAGGACCGGCGAAGGTAGCCCACACAAGTCATTAAGCGCATTTATTGTTGAAAGAGATATGGGTGTTGAAGCAAAATACATTTATGGACTTTTGGGGACAAGGGGTGGTGGTGCTGGGAGGCTTGTATTTAGAGATGTAAAGGTGCCTGAGGAAAACCTGCTTCTTGGGGAAAACAAAGGTGCAAATATTTTTTATCAGATGATGATACCTGAAAGAATGACATCAGCAGCAGGAGCTGTTGGAATCGCAAGAGCAGCTCTGGAAATTGCGTTGCGGTATAGCGATAAGAGGAAGGCTTTTGATAAGAAAATCTGCGAGTTTGAAGGTGTCAGTTTCAAAATTGCAGATAGCATTACAAAACTGGATGCAGCCAGGTGTCTGATATATGGAACGGCTGCGGCTGTGGACAGCCTGGGCAGCACCGGCTATACGCGCAGGCTCGTATCCGAGTCTAAAAAGTTTGCTACAGACGCATCATGGGAAGTCATAAACGATGCCATGCAGGTCATGGGGGGCATAGGTTACACGAATGTCTATCCTATCGAACGGATGTTGAGGGACGCAAGACTTATGATGATATGGACAGGCACAAATGAAATCATGAATCTTATTATTCAGCATGAATACTTTAGAGAGGTTCTTAAGCCTGATAGCAGCCTGCGCAATGTGGAAGATGATGCTCAGGAATCTCGTGCTGAAGATGAAAAAATCTACGAATAACAATATTTGAGGGGTCTGTCTTTTGCAACAGGAGGTGGGAATGCGGATAAGTTTTATTGGTGGTGGCACTATGGGGGAGGCAATAATAAAGAGCCTGTTGGCTAAGGAGGTAGCTGCGCCTGCTGATATCATGGTCAGCGATGTCAGCCAGTCGCGGCGAGATATTTTGGTCAAGAGGTACGGTGTTAAGGCCCTGGATGATAACCGTAAGGCATCGGAGGGTGCTGAGGCAGTTGTTTTAGCTGTAAAGCCGCAGGACCTGGGTAAGGTATTGGGTGAGGTGAAAGGGCTATCGGCTCAGCAACTGGTGTTGTCTATAGTGGCTGGTGCTACTCTGGATAGCTTACGCCAGGGGCTAGGCCATCCTTGCCTGGTTCGGGCGATGCCTAATATGCCAGCACAAATCGGCGAAGGCATGACGGTATGGATAGCTACTGCTGAGGTAAATCAACAGCAGAGGGAGCTGGCACGGTCTATCTTGGCTGCTTTAGGTGAGGAAGTCTATGTCAGCAGTGAGAAGTATATAGATATGGCGACTGCCTTAAGCGGTAGCGGTCCGGCTTATGTTTTCCTTGTTATCGAGGCGCTTACCGATGCAGGCGTGCATATTGGTTTACCCCGTGATATAGCTGAAAAACTGGTAATAGAAACAATGCTGGGTTCAACCCGAGCTGTCAAGTTGCTGGGTAAGCATCCGGCTGAGCTAAGGAATATGGTAACATCGCCGGGAGGGACTACCACCGAGGGTCTCTTACAATTGGAAACGGGTGGATTACGTTCTCTCCTCCTTAAGGCTGTTATCGCTGCGTATAACAAGGCTAAGAATTTGGGAGCCAAGTAGGTATGGCAACCTATTTGACCTATCTGGAGAGAGCCTTTCGGAGGATACCCCGCCACCCCAGTGTCCAGGGAGAGCGGTCGAGTTCAATTCCAAATTCTTCGCTAAAGCGGCCGATAATAATTCGTTTAACCTTGCTATTCAAGTGAGTATCATCAAAAGCATATTCGTCGCACATAAAACCATTTCTGTCACAAACCGCTGAGTATACATCGAGGAATTTGTACCCTCTTTCTCTACGCAGTAACTTTAACTTCTGGTTGAACTCTCCAGTTATCATGCCGCGCATTCCTCTTGAAGCATAGTGTGGAGAGCCAAAAGTATTCTCAGCCCTTCCAGCCGGCGGAACACTGTAAACTGCAAAATTGATGCCAAGCTGACTCAATTGGTTCAAGACATCTCCGTAATTTGCTATCGTTTTATCAATCAATTCACTTATCGTTGATTTTCCTTTATTCTTTTCGTACTGGTTGTATATATGAATCCTGCAGTCAATCTCGCCGAACACCAGAATGAAAATATCCCTTCTATTGCTCTTCGCTACAATTTTAAACAACTGTTTGTTGGAGTTTGTAGTGCTGCTCTTCCTTTGAAGATTATATGCTGTAGATGGGCCAACACGGTGTATGAGAACATATAAACTGATATCTTTGAAGGCTTGGACATGGCTGTCTCCTATCACATGGATTAGAGGCTGGCCGCCTATTCGAGCAAGCAAGGCGATGGCATATAATCTGACCAGCTTAATCACCTGTTTAATCCCATGACGAATAATCAGGTTATGCGCGAACGAAGCCCATGATGAGATTCGTCTGCCCATGCGTAGCCCCTCGTGTGCCGTCTTAAAAGAATACGGTAGAAGAGTTTGGTTTTGATGCGTCACAATCACCTCCATTTTACAACATTCCTATGGTATCTTTCAGCTTAAACGCTCGTGCTCCAGGAGTTGAAAAAGGGAAGACTCTTTGGTATTGTGTCCATGCTATCTTGTCTGCAGAGGTTGCAATGAATGAATCACTGAGCACGGAAGAAATGAAAGGAAAGATCGATTGGGAGTGGGATGATGGGCATGTGGTGCCGGAGGTGGTTAATCCAGAGGTAGAGTTCTTGTTTCGCAGGATGATTGAGGCTACCTATGAGAAGGTAAATCCAAGACAGGGAGAGAAAATATTGGATATTGGATGTGGTAGGGGTACTGACGGCGTAGAGCTGGCTAAAAAAGGTGCGATGGTTATTGGACTTGAACCTTCGAGCATAATGATAGCGCATGCCAAAAATCATATTGCTGAAAATAATGTAAATATGGCTTTAATTCATGGTGTGGGTGAGTACTTGCCGTTCGGAGTTCGCTCTCTGGATAAGGTTATGTGTAAAGGGGCATTAGACCACTTTCTTGACCCAGAAATGGTTATGAGGCAAATCGCTACAGTGTTGAAACCTGGAGGGGAGGCAATAATAGCTATAGCTAATTTTGAAAGCCTTGGCTTCAAATTAGGGAAGAAGGTATGCTTGCTGAGGAAGGTGCTTGGCTTCAAGGATGGCAAGGGAAGGCTGCCGTGGGAGATACCCTCCGACCATACATATAAATTTGACTATCACCTTATCAAGCGGATGGCAAATAACCACCTTAAAGTGGAACAGGCGATTGGTGTATCGTTGCTTTTTGGACTTCCGTGGTGGGGTACGTTCCTGGATAAGTGTCCCCGAAGCATCTCGTCCTGTATCTTAAATACATTGGACAAGATAGCTCGCCATCTTCCTTCTTTGAGTGATGTGGTTATACTGAGATGCAGGCCCAGGGATGAAGGCTTAACTCTAATCCAGGGGAATTCTACTTCTTAATTAACAAGACAGACAGGATACTGTATTTACCTTCTATTTCATGCATCTCGCTTATTTCATTCTTATGCTTATCCATTAGTTTGTCTATGGCTTGGGTAACTTCTGGCCAGTCATCATATTTATAGTCGTGGAGACCGAGAATACCTCCTGAAACAAGATTAGGCCAAATAATATAGAAGTCATTGTTTACATAATCTTGTTGATGGCAGCCATCAACAAATCCAAAGATGAACTTCTGTTCTTCGTTGAATTTGACCTTTCTGGAGTCTTCTTTAATGGTTATGATATTGTCGAAGCCTCGGGTCGTTTCCTGGTA
>QYPU01000111.1 GCA_007280145.1 Dehalococcoidia bacterium
AGGTTTGGCACCTCGATGTCGGCTCGTCGCATCCTGGGGCTGAAGCAGGTCCCAAGGGTTGGGCTGTTCGCCCATTAAAGCGGCACGCGAGCTGGGTTCAGACCGTCGTGAGACAGGTCGGTCTCTATCCGTTGTGGGCGTTGGAGATTTGAGGGGAGCTCTCCCTAGTACGAGAGGATTGGGAGGGACAGACCTCTGGTGTGCCAGTTGTTATGCCAATGGCAGTGCTGGGTAGCCAAGTCTGGATGGGATAAGCGCTGAAAGCATCTAAGTGCGAAGCCCACCCCAAGATGAGATCTCCCACCGGTTTAACCGGGTAAGACCGCAAGTAGACTACTTGCTTGATAGGCGGCGTGTGTAAGCAGGGCAACCTGTTCAGCTAAGCCGTACTAATGGTCGAGGTCTTTGACCTACATCAGGCTGAGCACAAAACTTCATGCTAAATGACGCGGGGTAGAGCAGTGGTAGCTCGTCGGGCTCATAACCCGGAGGTCGTTGGTTCAAATCCAACCCCCGCTACCAAGAAGTTTATAAGGCAGGTCAGAAGCGGCCTGCCTTTTCTTTTTAATTGCTCTATTTTCCATGCTCGTCACTCACCTACGGGTGACGGCATCTAATCATTGGTGGTGCTCGCGCACTATGCTGGACAAATGAGGCACCTGCCCACAGGTGACCCCCATATAAACTGTCCACGATGGCTCACCAGAAAGGTAATAATATTACCTTATGGCTCTACCCACTGTGCCCTTCTAAATGCAGCCTGGATACTTGATGCCTACTCATGCAAATGAACTGGACAGGTGCCTACATGATAGGATGGACAAACTTCATCGTACTGATTGTCTCGGCTTTGCTCTTCCTGTATTTCTATGTGAAGAGTGTAAGCCCTGCTGCATTAGAAAAGAAGACCGGCGAACTTGCCTACACCAGGTGTACACGCTATAGACTGATAGCCTCTGCTTTTGAAGTAGTTGCCATTGTTAATTACATAGTCTATTTCTTCTACCCCCTACCTATTTCACTACCTCAGACTTTCCCATGGACTTGGTGGATTTCAATTGTCATAGCGATTGCAATAGCAATCCCTGGTGGTTACCTGATGTGGATAGGTATGAAAGACGCAGGTAAAGAAACTATGGCTACGAAGAAGAACCATACGCTCTATGGGGGCATCTACCAGAAGATAAGGCATCCGCAGGCAACAGGCGAGGTTACTTTGTGGTGGGTGGGCGCATTCATCTTGAACTCCCCGCTCCTTGCAATATTCTCATTCATCTGGATACCAATCTTCTACATATTTTGCTGGGCAGAAGAGAAAGACCTCGTCCTCCGCTATGGCGAGCCCTTTTTAGATTACAAAAGGAACACTGGCTTTCTAATACCGAAGCGTAACTGGTGACATCACTCTGCTGGTTAGCTAAGAAGGTCTAGCTTTTCCACCCTGCCGTCCTTATCGATATGCTCAATAACAATAGGGAAACCCTTCTTGCCACCTACGCTTACCTTGGTCTGGGCGAGTTCAACCACATCCATGGGATTAACGCAGCCCTCAGGCGGACAGACTCCCTTTTCTTTAATCTTCCCCATAGCCATGAGTATTGCACCGAGTGCCGCTGGAACACCTGTGCCTTCACCCATTCCCTGTCCTCTCGAAGACATCGAGAAAATATAGGTGCTCTTCTCGCCGTTCTTAAATCCTTTTACCACTATTTTCAGGCAACCCATAGGTTGGTTAAGCCCGGCCGCTTTTGTCAATCTGTCCCTCTGAGAGAGTATAAAGGCTACCGCAAATTCCAGGGGGATGACCTTATGACCCTGGACTTCAATCGGTTCCTCGCCTGTGATACCCAACCTCACCACTCCTTTTATCAGCTCTGCATAAGCAGGCGGCAGTACAAGTCCCATGTTGGTTACTCTTTTCACGCCTTTTAAGTACTTTGGTAGAGTTATCGTTTCTGGATGCGGATAGGCATATACATTGTACGTCCCTACGTCCCGGAACTCAGTCTCCTCTTCCAAAGCCTTCCCGCTATCCTCAAAGAGCCTCACCGTTGTAAACTTGCCGTCAAGGAACATCGGCACATCCGCTTCCATGGAGTGTATTCTATGCTTTACTACAGCCGGTCCTTCCTCTGCTTCACCACCATGAGCATGGTATATGTCGACTGCCTCAACCTGGTCGAGTAAAGAATCAGCGCAAAATCTCACCAGTACATTCGCAACTCCAGGAGAGCTTCCCATCCCAATCAATGCCGAAATACCTGCCCTTTTTGCATCTTCATCCATGCCGAGAAGCTTCTCAGTGGCATCGAAATCATCGCAAACATCAACATAGTTAATTTTGGATTCTATCACTGCCTTCATTATGATGGGGCCAAACTTGTAGAAGGGCCCGACACAGTTTAGAACAACCGACGAGCCGGCAATGACCTTTTTAATACTCTCAGGATTCTCTGCATCAAATTCAACAGCCGAGATGCTATTTCCCCCCAATGCCTTAACTAGCTTTCCTGCCTTTTCAATATTAATGTCAGCAACTGTGATTTCGGAGAATACCCCACTTGAAGCAAGTGTTCCCGTAGCTACGCTTCCAACTGCTCCACACCCGCCCAAAACTGTAACTTTTGACATTTTCCCCTCCTTTCCAACTAGAACCCAAAGCTGGCAAATGGGTCAACCCATTCCTTAAGCGCAGTTGCCAGCTCCGGATGTTCTTTGGCATATTCCTCAAGAGAAATGCCCTGCATCGTTGCATCGATTGCCTGACGGAATGCTTTCCCCCCAGCGACTGGACCCTGAGGATGAGCATGGATGCCTCCACCCGAACCTATTACGATATCAGTGCCTAGGTCTCCCATCGCTTTCGGCACCATAGATGGCGTAATTCCACCGGATGCCATGGGGAAACTTGGTTTCAGATGGTATAGGGGGAACGTCAGATTCTTGGCGACATTCTGGAATTTATCAGCTATCACAGGAGCTTTTCCGTATGGGGCAGGGATGACAACAACATCAGCCCCGGCAAGGCGAGGTAATTTGCCCAACACAAGATGAGAGCTCAAGCCATGAAGAGGCGACATATACATAGCCCCAGCCACATCCATGTGGGCAAGGATAGGAACATTTATATTCGGGTCTTCTGTCAGCGCCTGCATTATAGGTAATCCAACGGCGATGTAGTTTATCATCAGCGCATTGCACCCCAACTCAACTGCACGCTTCGCATTTTCAAAAACCTTTGGCACTTTGTCCGTTATATTAACCGTGTACAGGGTATGTTCACCTGTCTCTTCGTAAACTTCCTTCTCGAGTTCCATGTAGCGTTTGACACGTCCTTGGACAGAATTGAATGAGGCATCGGCGATTAATTCATCATCCTTAATAATGTCACAACCACCCATTGCCGCTTTCCTGAACAATTCAGCCCCAACCTCCAGAGGATAACCCGTGCACGGCTTTATCATGTTATTGAGGAGAGGTCGCTTGGGAATTCCCAGAAGCTCTCTCACACCAGCGATGCCAAACTTCGGTCCCTTAAAACCGGCGACATATTTCTCAGGGAATCGCATGTCCAGCACCTTGATGTTCCCGCCCATAGATATGTTACCCACCAATGCTGTTAACAGCATTGGTATTTGCTCACCTATATTAACCTCCGGGAAAGCTATCTGGATAATCCAATTCCTGGTCTCTACCGAGCGGGGCACACCAAACTCAAAATCTGGTATCTCATACACGCCCATGACCTTAGCAACATGCTGACAGCGCACCTCAGAAGTCTCACCTGGAACTGCTACCCATGTACCCGTACTCTGCTCAATGGCCAGTGCCAGAGATAGCTTGGGAATGGGGATTTCTGCCGGGAAAGAAGCTAAGTAAGTAGCAACAAGATATTCAGCGTAATCCACTCCGTCTGGCAAGACTAAAGGCAAACCCAAAATTTCCTCTGTATTCATTTAGACACCTCCTTCATAAATTTGCCTCATCAAATCTCTTTTTATTAAGCTTACTATAAAACCCCCGCAGGTTGCTATAGACTTCCTGGTACGAATGAAACAGAGAATCGTAGATCTCACAGTTCTTCTCCTGCGGTTCAAAAGTCTCCTCTATCTTCACCACCTTTTTTAGAGACTCGAAATCCGGGTATATGCCAAGACCAACTGCTGCTATCAACGCAGCGCCGACAGCACCTGCATCCTGAGGAGCACACACAGCCTCAACATTCCTATGAGTCACATCTGCCAAAATCTGCATCCAGGGTTTGCCCTTTGCCCCCCCACCTATAACTCTAAGACGTGGGAGGGGAAATTTAAATTCTTTTTCCACGATTTCCACAATCCATCTAATGTTATAAGCCACTCCTTCATAGACAGCACGCAGCAAATTCTCACGAGTATGGTTAGCGCTTAAGTTAATGAAACTGGAGCGAACATAACAATCATCTATGGGAGCCCTCTCTCCATACATCCATGGAGTAAAGATTAAGTAATCAGAGCCTGGTGGAATCTGGTCAACCATCTCATCCATAAGGGCATAAACATTAGGAATGTTTGGGTCACTTTTTTCGGACTTGTAGAACTCATCAGCAATCCATCGGAGGCAAGCTCCAGCAGTTTCCGTTTCAGCAAACAGAAATGCTTTATCGGGGTCTGCTGAATGGATAGTCGCTGCCCCGCATTTACCTTTTGGCATACGGCTTGTGACAACGCCTACCCAGCCAGATATTCCAAAATAGACATGACCTTCACCTTCACCAACTGCTCCAGCCCCGACGGCAGCAGAAGGAGCATCTCCAGCGCCTGCCATAACGGGTGTGCCTTCCAAAAGCCCGCATTCATTAGCCGCTTCTCTTGATAGTGTCCCAACTTTGTCAATGGACCGTACTAAAGGCGGGAACTTCTCAGGGTCAAGCCCGACATAACGAAAGATGCCTTTAAGCCACGTCTTCTTCTTAAGGTCAAGCCCGAAGACAGAAGCGCCTGTCCACTCCATAACCATATTTCCAGTCCCACGATAAATAAGGTAACCGTCGACATCGAGAAAACAGCACATCTTGTTGTAAATGTCAGGCTCCTCCTCTTTAAGCCACAGTAATTTCGGAATACCATCCTTCCCACCCAAAGGGGCACCAGCAATGAGGGCAAAAACACGAGAGTTAATAAATTTTCTCATCAGGCGACTTGCCTGTTTGCCAGCCCTGTTGTCAAGCCAGATTATTGCAGGTCTAAGTGGACCTTTCCCCGAATCCATCGGTACAATGCCAAGCATCTGTGTGCTACAGGTAAGACATACCACATCGCTTGGTGGCACGCCTGTCTTTTCCAGAAGAAGTCTTGTAGTCTGCGTCACTGCCCTCCACCAATCCTCAGGGTCTTGCTCCGCCCAGCCAGGATTTGGATAATGAGTCTCGTAAGCCTGAGAGCAGCTACCATGCACACGCCCCTCAATATCTATCAAAACTGCCTTGTCGCTGCTTGTACCCACGTCATGAGCAACTATATACTTGTCCATTTGACTACACCTTGAATAACACAGCGGAACTTATTATACCACTTCCTCCAAGTAGGATTGCTGATGCGAGAAAAAAGATTCGACTAATTCTTTACAAGAAATAAAGGTATGCCGTGAATGCTGCCGTAATAACCATGAGCACCAAACATATCGTCAAAAGTATATGGTATTGTTTATTAATCTTTTTTAATTCATCTCCGGTTGCCCTAAGCGGTGCTCTCAATTCAGTCCATTCTTCCTCAGGTATGGTTTCATCATCATCCACCTTCATTACCTTCTCTTTGAATTCCTCAATAGAGGCAGGAATGTCCATCTTCTTTCTGGCCACGAAGTAAATGATTACCGCAATCACTATAAACAGTAGCCCCAAGACTGCTGAGATTATCTCACCCATAGTCTGAGAAACTCCCATTTCTAGCGCAACCTGTGTGCCAATATAGTACGTCAGACCAACGGGGAGGGCAGCACTAAAGACTATTGCCAGGATTGGAACGGCGATGTGTATTTTAAAGGGGCGTTCGATGTTGGGCTTTCGAATTTTAAGCATGATAATAGACAGCATTAACACAATGTATATCACAGCTGACATTGCGCACGCTCCGGCGCCAAGTATCATAACCAAATTCGGGGCGATAACAGCGCAGAATAATATGGCCACAAATATTAATGCATTACCCGGCGTCTTAAATTTAGGACTTAAGTTGCCAAACCATTTTGGTAGTGCTCCTTCCTTTGCAGTAGCATAAAGTGTCCTTCCAGTCTCACTCAAATTTGCGTTAAGTGTAGGCGGATGCATACCAATGGCAGCAGAAAGAGCGATAATCATAATAGCTAAACCGCCAGCACCTGCATACCTAGTCGCAGCAGCAATAGGTGCTGCGGTAGGAGCACCTAGCACTTCAGCGGGCGCCAAGCCTATAGCTATGCCAAGCACCCATGCATTCACAAGAAATATAAGCAAGGCTGAAATGATAAACGCTTTTGGCATTATGGTTAAAGGATATTTAGTCTCGCCAGCCAATGTACCTCCTAATTCTGTCCCCACAAACGCCCAGTAAGCTAGTCCCAGTGCCGCTAGAAACAGTAAAGGCGTTAATCCCTCACTAAAGAATGGCTGCTTATATAATTCCATTTGAGTGTGAGGGATTGCTAATACCCCCCAAATAATTAATCCAACTAACATAAAGATAAGTAAATAAAACTGCGTTCTGGCGAAAATCTTTACCCCAATGTAGTTTATGCCACATACAACAAGTATCAACAAGCAGGCTATTAAGGCATCTGGTAAAACGGCCAATGACGGTATCAAATATTTGACATAGTACGCAAACGCAAGAGCTTCTGTTCCTCCGCTGCCTAGAATCAAGGCAACCATCGGTATCAACACAATCACCAGAAAAAAGTTTGCCGTTTTAGGAGGAAAGCCATACCGTATGCTGTAAATGGGGCCACCTGAAAAGGGGAATATAGTAGCTATCTCCGCCATACTCATTACCAAAGCCAAAGATATACCAAGGGCAATAAATAAGATGAGCAAAATGCTGGGGCCGGCAATTGATGCAGCCATTGGACCAAAAACCACCAATCCACAGCCTATGGTGAGTCCAGTATTAATTAAGACAAGCTCGATAAATCCTATTTTCCTTACAGGTTGAACCGATGGGGCATGTTCTCCAGCCGATTTAGAATTAGCCACTGTCTATTCCTCCTCAAAGTTTTTGGAGCTTCTTACAGCTCCTATTTAAGAAAGCCTGAGTTTGAGAATGACTCATTTACTTAGATATTTACGAAATCTATTATACCACCTCAATGCACAAAATCGTCCTCTGGAACAACGAAACTGAAAATATTTCACTCTTTTGCAACGGAGAGCAGCAGTGAAAGAGAATCCACAGAGACTATTTACTGATACTAATGTACGTGTTAAGTGCCGCCAGATTGGAGGCCTCAGCTTGTTCGATTCTCGCGTTGGTGAACCTACCATATATGGCAACGTTGACGGCCAATAAAGCAGATGATAAAATTTCACAATCTTGAAAACCAGTTAGATATGTGTGCAGACTTTCTCAATTTAAATCCTGATGTACATTCAGCCCGCCGAGCTTCGATGCAAACTTCGTGTGCCGCCGTCGGTTAGTGTAGATGATAGCACAGACCGTGTATTTCATAGATGATGCTTCAAACTAAATCTCCTGATCTAATGGGCCTATTTCAGCCTCGCTCCATAGCTATAATTGGGGCTTCACAAGATGAGCTGAAGTCGGGTGGGATGTTTGTTTCCGCCTTGCTGAAGGATGGCTATAAGGGAAACATTTATCCCATAAATCGTAGGGAATCTGAGATTATGTCTCTCAGGAGTTATCCTAGCGTTCTCGATGTCCCTAGCGAGTTAGACCTGGCGGTGATGGCCATCCCGTCTCAAGGTGTTCCTCAAGTCATGGCTGAGTGTGCTCAAAAGGGTGTCAAGTTCGCCGTTGTTCATAGTGTCGGCTTCAGCGAGTTAGGTTCTCAAGGTAAAGAGCTGGAAGAACAAATACTGAAGGCAGCCCGGAAGAATGGGGTTAGGATAGTCGGCCCTAACTGCATGGGAGTGTTCTCTTCTCAAGCTAGCATCAATACTATCGTCCCTTATGCCAGGTTACCCATGGAGCCAGGCGGTGTAGCTTTTGTCGGGCAGAGCGGCTGGGCAAGTGAGAACCTCTTACTCATTGGCTATGAACGAGGGCTTCGTTTTAGCGGCGTTATAAGTATTGGCAATCAAAGCGACCTAACCATCGAGGACTTTTTAGAATACTTTGGCAATGACCCTGAGACCAAGGTTATTGTGACCTACATCGAGGGCTTAAAGCAAGGCAAACGCTTCCTGAAACTCGCCGAAGGGATTTCACCAAGAAAACCTATTATCGTGTGGAAAGGAGGTAGCTCTGAGTTGGGAGCTAGGGCAACTGCCTCCCACACTGGCTCCCTAGCAGGTAATTATACTGTATTTGAGGCAGCAAGCCGGCAGAAAGGCATAATTCGTGCCCAGAGCCTGGAAGACCTCTTAGACCTTGCAATTGCCTTTAGCTCTCCTTATCTGCCCAGGGGGAATGAAGTAGGACTGCTAATAGAGGCAGGGGGTGGAGCAGTAGCCAGCGCTGATGCTTGCGCCAGAGCAGGACTTAATATCTCGCCTCTTCCTGAGGAAGTACAGCAGGAACTCCGTGGTTTTCTCAAAGATAAAATACCACCATCTGGCAGCCTAAAAAACCCTGTGGACCTAGTCTGGGCTCCCTTTAACGAATCAACCCACATTTATGCTACTTGCTTAGAAATAATGTCCCAGGCAGTGGACTCGTGCCTAGTGATTACCTACGCATCTCTTGAAGATGAATGGTTTATATCCCGTCTGGAGAGCATCCGCAACCAGGTAAAGAAACCGGTAGTAATCGTCCCTGGTCATTCTCTTGAACAGCAGCACGGTATGAACCTTATGGCTAAGCGGGGAATACCCTCCTTCGCTATGCCTGAGAGTGCCGTAAAGGCTATCTCCGCCCTGACTCAACGCTCAAGATACCTGGAAAGCCTTGATACCAAGAGCATCGAGTAACCAGAACCCTGCAGTCTCTTCGCCTTTTAGGTTTGCCACTCAAGACACTTATAATAACAATTGCTACGGCGCCGCTAAGGGAGCCGAGTTCTCCTTGATGGTAAGACCAGAGCGGTAGATGTCACCCACAGCTTCCATCGTCCAACAGGGCCAGGCACAATCAACCATGCGAAGGTCTAAGGGGCTTTGCTATCCAGCGAAGTTAAAAGCAGTGGTGGGCTCAGCGCCAGTGACCCAAATAAGCCATAATGGTAAGCCATGCAGTACACACAGCCCAACCAAGCAATTTGCAAACGGCCTTGGCTAATGCAATAAAAATGCCAAAGGTAAATTAGCTACCACGCACACGCCCAAACTGCAAAGCCAGCCCTACCGCAGCGACAAGAATACCCAGACCAGCCATGAGAACATCAAGGGTAAAACCACAAGCGAAATCTCCTATTGTAAAGATAAGCACATAGCCAATGAGAAAGTTGACCATCCCCCAAATAACATTCACTAGCGGAGATGATTCTCCAACAGCCGGGGGCGAGGCAAAAGGACTTTGAAATCTCTCTCCAGATATGCCATGTACAAAGTGGGGTATACCATTGGCCAGAAATAGGCCGGCGATGAAGTAGGCTAGATAACAATACCACGCCATGTGTTGTTCCTCCTTTCTTCCAGCTTACTTGGTTCTGAGCTGATAGAATTGCGCTCATGTAAGGTCATCTCTATTTTCTGAATTTACTATCCTGAACCTGCCTCGCCAACAGGGATGAGGCTCTATTCTCAATTTTTTAGAAACATGACAAAGTGAACACCTATAGCGAAGGGAATAAAGGCAGCGCTTATCCATCTCAAAGACACTCGCGGCAACATCTGCTCTAACTTTAGCGGTTACTCATCAGAAATGGCAATTATCCGTCAAGGTCTGCTTGGGTCAATTTGTAGGTATCGATGCTGCCAATATCAAACCATAGCTCACTGAAAGTATAAGCATAGACCTCACCTCTATCTATCAAATAAGCAATAAAGCCACCTAGATTGTCCCTTTTGCCTTCGGTGCAATATTGAGAGAGGAGAGGAAATATCCGCTGTGGGAAAATATAGCAGGCAGTAGCAATAAGGCTGGACTCAGGCTTGGCAGGCTTTTCCTCAAATTTGCCTATTCGGTTCCCATCTAATTTAACAACCCCGAACTGGCTGGCTTTGCTTCTATCGCCGATATCATAAACGGCTACCAAGGGGTCTTTACCATTATAAGCAGAGACGAACTGGGGCAAGGCAAACTCGAAGTAGTTGTCACCGGCAATAACCAGTAAGTCTTCTTTTATGTTTTCGGTCTTTATCCAGTAATCCAAGGAGCCAATAGCACCAAAAATTTGTTCTTCAGTGAAAACCGGCTCGATACATAGAGTCACCTTTCTGTTTATGGTATTTTGCCAGTGGTGAAAGTCAGCTTCGAATTTCTTATTAATGTTGACAAGGATATCCATATCCTGCGGAATCTTGTCTACAATATGGCTTATTAATGCTTTGCCTTTGTACTCAAGGAGGCCTTTTGCCCTGTCAACATTCAATGGATAGAGCCTCGTTCCAAAACCGCTAGCCAGTATCAGGCTTTTCATCTTATATTAACCAACTTTTCGAAAGGATGATTTTTAATAAAGGCTGCTCCACCAGATTCAAACAGATAAGTAGTAATATCAATGTTCAAGCTTCATCTGCGAACGCTACCACCTAACTTGGTTTCACTCTACGCCTGACGCTTCATTATATAACCGATTCTTCCATCGTATCCCCTTGCCAATTGCCTGTCGCAAAGCGGCATAAAGAGCAGTTAGAAAGAGGAATGAGAACCCGATCGGATGCAAGAAAACCGAAACACTAGGCTCCTTGAAGTGATTGTCTACTAGCCAGCGCATAAATATTATCATAGTCACCTGAAAAACAACAACGGGTTGCCAGCTGGCAGGAGCTGCCACTATAAACAGCCCATTCCAGAGCCAGTAGAACGGGGCCAGAAAGAAAACGTAGCCGGCTATCATCAGCCCAACTAGCGCTGCAGGGGATAATGCAGCCACTGAATACATCCATTTGACAAATCCCTCCCACATCGCTCCTAAATTTCGATACATATTACATGAAACCACTGGCGATAAGTCAACCGCCACATGCCGACCGCCATATCGATTTACCTCGACCCCCAGCCAGACATCTTCCAGTATCCTAGATTCTACTGCCTTGTGTCCGCCAATCCGCCAATATTCACTTCGAGGAAAAAGGAGGAACTGACCGATAGCCAGCGATGGCCTCGGTTTTTTGGAGTGCTGGAGCCACCACAACGGCAACCAGCTCATGATAACAAAATATAACACCGGCATTGCTACCTTTTGAGCAAAAGAGGTAGCAAGCTGACGTGGGAACCCGGAGAGCAAGGAGGCTTTAAACTCAATAGCCAGAGCAAGCACACTGCGCAGCATATGAGAGGCATGTATGGTATCAGCATCGACAAACAGCAGCCAGGAGCCTCTGGCATTTTGAGCAAGTTGATAGCAGGCAAAGGGCTTACCCGCCCATCCCTCGGGGAGAAGTTCACCCCTTATCAATCGGACACGGTTATCCACAGCCGCTATCTGGCTTACAATATCAGTCGTGCTATCTGAAGAGTTATCATCTAGCACTAAAATCTCGAAATTTGAGTAATCCTGTTTCTGTAGGGACTTTAAGCAGGTTTCTATGTTCTCCTCCTCATCCCTCGCCGGAATGAGCACAGAGATAAAAGGAGCTGGCTCAGGTATTTTACTGCCACCATTCGGTGTCTTGAGCATCCTCAAATTGAAGATGAGATTAAGCGCAAAAACAACCAGACCAACGGCTATTATTATCTGATATAACATGCTCTTAATTCCGCTATTGCCAAATTAGATTGGCCGTTTCCTTGTTCGAAGCCAGCTGATTAGTTTTACCTTAAACCTGGGAGCAGTCTGCAGGTCTTTAAGATGTTTTACTATCAATATTGCAAGCACACACAATGTAAAGAGAGATTCCAACGAGCTACCCGTAGTGCTTACCAGGTAAATCAATGAACCTGCTGAGCCAAACATCACCCTCCAGGCGTCGATTTCCACAAATAGAAAAGCCAAGAACATAAATACCATAAACGCAATTAGCACTTCGTGCTGGGGCAGCGCAAAGAGGACACCAAGAGTAACTGCTAACGATTTACCGCCTTTCAATCGAAGTATGGGGGAGAAGGCATGTCCCAATATGGCACTTAATCCAACAGCAATAATTGCTGCATCAGGGAGGCCAAAGAATGAATATGCCAGGACTACAAAAGGTACACCTTTGGCCGTGTCCAGAATCAAAGCGAGGCAGCCCAACTTGCGACTTCCAGCTCGAAAGACATTGATTGCCCCAGGGTTACCGTCTCCATAATCTCTTATATCTTTGCCCAGTAACCAGTAGCCAATCCATACCGAAAAGGGACAAGCACCTAGACAAAAAGCAGATACGCATAGCAATGCAGAGTAAAGCACTTCCACTGCTTCCATACCCCTAACTCCAATCGTGTATTATGCCTAGTAACACTAGGTATAGAATAAGTTATAGTTTTTTTGTTGTCAAGCCTGCAATCCATCGTTGTTCCTTACGAGAAAGCCCAAACAATATCCAATAGCAATTGAGCCTAAAACTGTGAGCCCAGCCAATATCAGCACATATTCCCAGCAGAAGTAGGCAATCATGATAGGCAAGAGTGGTAGCTTGATAGCCCTATTGTAAAGGAATACAGAAAGCGGAGAATTTCCAGCTCCCCTTTCCTTCAGTTCCCTAAGCAGCGGATACCATGCATAGATAGTATGTGCCACTGTGCTATAATTGTGACATCTGCCTATTGTTTAGATTATAGGAGGTGCTGGAATGTCAGTTCAACTTGATGACGCAAAACTTGCTGCTCCCTGTGGTCTATACTGTGGTGTCTGTCCCGTGTCTATGGCCAGCAGCAACAATGCCCTCGCCGAAAAACTAGCCCAGACGATGGGGCTCCCCCCGGAGCGAATCAAATGCCTCGGCTGCAAAACAGAAAGGGGCACATAAAAATCATGGGAGAGCCTGTGTGTCCCACATACCATTGCTGCATAGAGCAAAGGAGCCTACAATTTTGCTACCAGTGCGAGGATTTCCCTTGCCTCAAACTAGCACCCTGCGCTGATAAAGCCCAGCTACTGCCTCACAACACCAAGGTCTATAACCTCGTACTATTGCAAAAGTTAGGTTTAGAAAAATGGCTGCAAATGGCTCAGCAGTTACGGAGCCAGTACTTCAGGGGTAAAAAAGAGCGCGGTGGGGACGAGCTCAAAGTCTAGCCTTTTACAGGAAGCACCATCAATATATCCAAATAAGCCCAGAGGCTATTCCTACAGTTTCAGGGCATTAATAATATCCCGGTTCAGGCCTTTAAACTGAGAAAGCCATTCTAATCTCTCTTGCTTCAAGTCTTGCGACATCTCCACTACCTTCTCTTCGGGGTAATAGCTGCTCAAATCAAACCGGGCTAGGTCTACTCCGGGGATTTCAACTGGCACCTCGTAGCCCCAGAAGTCATCCTTCTTCCACACAATCTTATCACGAGCTATCATTTCAATTATCTTTACTGAGTCACGCACAGTTACCTTCTGTCCTCTGGTTACTCCACCTACACTTCCTGTATTCAGTAGAAAACACTGGACATCGGGATTATTCCTTAGGATGCTAAGAAAACTGTTGCCCTCCTCCTCTTCAGACCCCATTATGAAGGGATTAGTACCAACAACCCTCCGCGGTTTACCGGCTTCAGCCGGGTCACCAGCCGATGTCTCTACCGATTCCCCCAGCATGAAAGCTGCTGCCCCCCACTCCGGAGTAAGACGCACTATTGGAGGCAGAATATCATGATGCCGTGTAATAAATATCACAAAGTCGACCTTTTCCAAGTCAATCTCGTTATCAGTGAAGGCAATATCACGTCTTTTGACCATAGCTCGGCCATTGGATGTCAGCGTAGTATCAAAGAAATCCACCTTGCCCGTTTCTGGTTCCACCCGAACATTTTCCAGTATAGCCCGAGGGCTTATCGCCGCCGCATATAAAAGTGGCTGTGCGCTGGGTTCCAACCCTTCAGTCTTCATATAAAATGATTCCTCAGTGCCTATAGCACTACCATCAAATCTCAGTATTACCACATCATCTTGACGAATTATTACCCTCTCTGGAGCATGTAACCAGTGGGAATGACAAGACAGTGTTGTCTTTCCAGTACCACTGAGACCAAAAAGGATAAAGCTTTTGTCAGTCAACTTGCCATCCTTGAATACACGCAGAATCTTACTGGCTGCATGAAGCCCAAGATTGCCCTCTTTCTTGGCCCAGTACATCACCTGGCGGAGCATTGCCTTCTTATTCTCCCCCTTGTAATCACTACCCGCGATTAGCGTTATACCCGACTCAGGAAAGACCAAGACTTTCTTCTCTGGCCATTCTGGAACCATAATCGCTGTGAAGTCAGGTTCACCTCCTTCTTGAGGGAACAAAGTATTGCCCCACATCAGAGGTAAACGTGGATAATCAGCGGTAACATACGTCCGACAATTTCTCTTACAGTCTGGTGCCTGACACATTACCCTATCGAGCATGACCATTTCTTTATCCCTTAGATATTGCAAAACCTCGCTTACAAATCTCGCATCTTCAGGGTCAGGCTCCCCAACCACCACCTCAGTAAACTTAGCAATTCTATTTCGCACTTTTGTAGTTACTGCAAGGTTGCCAAACTCGGTTATCATTCCTCCCTGCTCCAATGCCCACTCTCTAAGCTTGTCTTCCGATGGATTGTCAATTATCCTCTTGGGTCGAAAATCTCGTGCAAGAATATCTCGCATGCTATCCTCCTGATAAATCAACTTAGATAAAACATTATATCAAATTCGCTTTCCCCTCACCCATCTGCTCTAGCTATCCACCGTCTTAATTTTAGTGCTTTCTGGCTCCTATTATTAATTTGATTGAGAAATAAAGCATTGTTTTTGCTGCGATACAATTCCTTACAGGCCAAGGGGTCTCACTGGACCATTATCCTGAACTGCCAGCGAACCAGCTTACTAAAAATCGGAGCTTAGCATGCCACCACGAACTATTAACAGCACATGAATAGCCTAGGACTATGGTATAATTCTATGCTGCAGACAACAGACTGGTTTGACAAAAAACAAGATTTATCTTAAAGTATTTGCTTAGCCAGGCTCAACGGCCAAAATTCTTTGAAAAGGAGGGAAATGTGCCCATGAATATGATTGTTTGCTGTAAGCAGGTACTCGATCCTGAAGCACCACCAGCTAGTTTCAAGATTGACCCGGCTAGCAACACGGTTCTCCAACCCCCAGGTGTACCGCCTGTTGTTAGCCCTTTTGACGAACAAGCTGTGGAGGCAGCACTCCGAATTAAAGACAGTCAAGGTGGCAAAATTACAGTTTTGACCCTAGGTAATAACCTGCTTCGTGATGTGGTCAAAAAACCGCTATCCATGGGGGCTGATGAACTTGTTTTACTAGAAGACGAAGTTTTTGAAGGTGGCGATAGCTGGTCTACCGCTTATGCTTTGGCTATGGCAATTAAAAAGATAGGGGAATTTGACCTTATTTTCTGCGGTCGCCAGGCAGCTGACTGGGATGCCGGGCAGGTAGGCTCGGGCATCGCTGAAATACTCGGGATTCCTAGCATCACTGTGGCTAAAAAGGTAGAGGCCATTGATGGTAAGGTGAGGGTAGAACGAGTTATTGCTGACGGGTACCAAGTTGTCGAGGTAACACTACCTGCTTTAATTACAGTCACCAACGAACTTGGTGAAGCTCGCTATGCCACCCTTAAAGGGATTATGGCAGCAGCCAAAAAACAACCAACGATATGGAAACCAGTTGATATCGGGGTTGAACCATCACAGATCGGTGCCGCTGGTCGACGGTCCAAACTTCTGAAGCTTTTCCAGCCAGTTCGAGAGGGTAAATGCGAAATTATTGAGGCAGATACCCCAGCAGAGGCTGGTGCTAATCTGGCTGTGAAGCTTAGAGACGCAAAATTAATCTAAAATTATAAATCAAACCGCAGGAGGTTATCATGGCTGAATTTAAAGGTGTCATGGTCTATGGAGAAACAACAGAGGGGAAACTAACTGCACTTACGACGGAGCTTTTGGGATGTGGTCGACGGCTCGCTGACGAATTAAAAGAAGATTTGCTATGCATACTAGTTGGAGAGCAGTTAGGCGAAGCTCCCCAAAGTGCTATAGTTTACGGAGCCGATAAAGTATACACCGTTGAAGATCCACTACTTAAAGAATATCAAACAGATTCCTATGTTACTGTAATGGAAAAGGCGATCAAAGATATCTCACCGCAGATTTTACTCCTCGGGCAGACGGCTATAGGGCGCGATTTGGCGCCCAGATTAGCTTTTAGATTGGGCGTTAGCCCATCTATGGACTGCCTTGAGCTGAACATTGACCCTGATACAAAGTTGCTTCAGGGAACTCGGCCAGTTTACGGAGGGAACGCTCGAGCCATCTTTGTTTCAGAGTCTCTTCCCCAAATGGCAACAGTCAGACAGAAAGCAATGTCACCATTAGAGCCTGACGAGTCAAGAAAGGGAGAGATTGCACCTATCAAGGTTGAGCTAGATCCAGCAAAGATAAAAACAAAGGTAATAGAAACAGTAAAAGAGGAAGTGGAAGGAATAAAGCTTGAAGATGCCGAGGCAGTAGTAGCTGGAGGAAGAGGTATTGGTGGCCCTGAAGGTTTCAAGGAATTGGAGGAATTAGCCAAAATATTAAAGGGAGCAGTAGGAGCTTCCAGGCCGCCCTGCGACAATAGCTGGGTACCAGACACTTTACAGATTGGACTTACCGGTAAAATTGTGACGCCAGAACTTTATATCGCTGTGGCTATTTCTGGGTCAAGCCAGCATTTATCTGGCTGCTCTGGCTCGAAAAATATAATAGCTATCAACAAGGATGCCGAGGCAAACATATTCAAGGAAGCCCGCTTTGGAGTGGTAGGCGACTGGAAACAAGCCTTGCCGGCTTTTACCGCGAAGGTTAAAGAGCTTTTAGCTGGCTAAAAAACCAGACTATCTTTAGCAACTAACCCTGTTGGGCTATAACTTTTTGAGCGCTAGATTCTGGCACTTCTTCGTAGTGGCTAAATTCGGTAGTGAAGGTGCCGCGTCCCTGAGTTATTGACCTCAAGTCAATGGCATAACGCAGCACCTCTGCTGCTGGCGCTTGAGCCTCAATAATATTAACTCCACCTGCTGGCGTCATCCCTAGTACACGCGCCCGTTTAGCGTTAAGGTCACCAATTATATCACCAGTAAAAGCGTCGGGTACGGTAATTGTCAGGTTTACAATTGGCTCAAGCAAGACAGGCTTCCCTCCCGATAGCCCCTTCTTCAAAGCCTGTGCCCCGGCAATCTTAAAAGCTATATCTGAGGAATCTACAGGGTGAAAACTCCCATCATAAAGCGTCACCCTTATGTCAACTGCAGGATATCCGGCTAAAACTCCCTCCAGTTTAGCTTCGTTGACCCCTTTTCCCACAGCTGGAATATAATTCTTGGGTATGGCTCCACCAACTATTTTATTGGTAAATTCAAACCCGGTACCCCTTGGTAAAGGCTCTAACTTCAAAAGGACATGACCATACTGGCCATGGCCGCCTGTTTGCTTCTTGTGCTTATATTCCGACTTGACCGGCACAGTAATAGTCTCTTTATAAGGAACCTTAGGTAGCTCCAGATTAACTTCCACACCGAACTTGTGTGATAATCTCTCAGCAGCAACATCAAGATGTGTCTCCCCCATTCCGCAAAGGAGCATCTCCCCAATATCAGCCTCACGTTGCACTTTCAGAGTCAAGTCCTCTTCGCAGACTTTAGATAATGCCGTGCCCATTTTGTCCAGATCAGCTCTCGCCTTGGGATAAACTGCCTTACTTAATACAGGTTCAGGAAATTCAATGGTGGCAAGCTTCAGCGGATGCTCATGCAAACTAAGAGTGTCTCCCGTAGCAGTTGAGGCTAGTTTAGCTACAGCGCCAATATCACCAGCATTGAGTTGAGGCGTTGGCTCCTGTGTTTTTCCACGCGGGATGAACAGTTGACCTGCTCGCTCAATAACATCTTTGCTAGCATTCCACACGTGTGAGTTGCTAGAAATGGCCCCTGAATAAACTCGAAAATAGCTAACCTTGCCCACACGAGGATCATTATTCGTCTTGAAGACCAAGACAGACGAAGGTGATTCTGAAGCTGGTTCCACCGCCTCCTCGGCCCCAGTCGAAGTATTAGTAGCTGTCAACACGCCTCTCTCCCTGGGTGAGGGCAGATAATCATGAATAGCATCCAGGAGAGGGGTGATAGCAATATTGCTTAAGGCGGAACCAAGTAAAACTGGCACAACTTTCCCCAGTATAGTAGCCTGTCTTAGACAGCGGTAAAGCTCCTCCTCACTTATTTCTTTCCCATCTAAATACCTAGCGATAAGTTCGTCATCAACCTCCACTATTGCCTCAACTAATTTCTCACGGTAGGAATTGACCTCGTTTAGAAGGGACGAAGGTACTTCGGTTTCCTGCAACGGAGTACCACTGTACCCTTTCTTTGTTACTAAATCTACTACTCCGTGGAAATCTTTCTGAGAACCTATCGGCAATTGAATAGGTAAGCACCGTACCCCCAGTTTGGTTTGAATATCTTCTAAGGCATTGAAGAAGTTAGCGTTCTCACGATCCATCTTATTGACGAAAATAAGGCAAGGCAATTTTTGCTCACTAGCATATCCCCATACCTGCTCAGTACCTACTTCTACACCGGAAGCAGCACAAACTATAATAACAGCACCTTCGCTAACACCTAGCCCTGCTTTCACCTCAGCGACGAAATCAGGGTAACCCGGCGTATCAATGAGGTTCAGCTTGTAATCTTTCCATTGACATGGCAGCAAAGATAAACTAATACTGATCTTACGTTTAATCTCATCAGGGTCGTAATCTGAAGTAGTCGTCCCATCATCAACCTTGCCTAAGCGGCTAATTACCCCCGAATTAAAAAGCATCGCCTCAGCTAGTGATGTTTTACCGGCGCCTGGATGAGACAGCGAAACGATGTTACGAATTTTTTCTGATTCATAGTTGTGCACTTATTTCACCTCAATCTTAGCTTTAATCTTTTCACTTATGCGCAGTGGCATTGTAGCAGCGCCTGGTTCTAACCGTCAAGCTGCCGAATTGACTCATAATAATTGTTACCAAAAGTGGTATCTTGAAGTCTATGTGGGGCAGCACTGGATGTATGTTACCATCTGCCAAGCTCAGGGCGTCGGGCACGGAAATACCTGTCGCTCATAGCAGCAGCGGGCATGTCAACCACCGAAGTTCGTCGGCTTTTGACGTAAAGCGCCAAGCAGAGGAGACCTCCACACCCACCAAGCCACCGTCGCAGCCAGATTCAACTGCCGCTTATCATCGTAAGGCCAGCGTGACTCCTACGCTGTATCTCATGCCCCATGGCGCCGACCCACCAGCCCGACAGGTCAACGGCAACCCTACCTCGCAAGCCGATGCACCTCTTGATATCTGCCAAACACAGGAGGTTGGCGAAAGCCACCTAGCGAGCCGAGGTACTGCCAGACATCGCCCAAAGTCTGGCAATGACTTAAGTACCGCCGACCATAGTAAAGTAGCGCCGGCAGCATCACTCCCGTGTGACCTCCACGCTAGGCAGGTGAAGCATGAACCCTGAAGTATTTGAAGTCTTCAATGGGCTATCCCCATCCCACCAGCGCCTCATACGAGAGTTCATCTCTGCCCTTGCCGAGTCCGAGGGCGTTACCATCCCAGACGATCACGAGCCCGTCCCCTCCACATACCAAACTTATATCAACCCCTGGTGCCACCACCTGATCGACACTGGATGCTGCCCCGACACCATAAGGCGCTATTCCCTTATCGTCTCCAGTTTCCTCGACGTCTATCCTAACCCCACCTCCTCAGACATTCACGCAGCACTGGCACACCTCTCAGCCCTGGGCCAAAACCCAGACACTATCGCCACAACACTTAACGCACTCACGAACTTCTTTGCATATCTGGCAAGCCAGCACATCATCCCCTCCAACATCGCCGAACCCGAGGATGACATATGACGAATCGTCTCCCAAAACTACTGGGCATGCGCATTGCTTCCGAGCACTGCTCACTCAGTCCCCCTAACGGGACAAAACCATGACATCAGATCTTGCAGGGCATATCGACAAGCTAACGCCTGCAAACCACAGGCTAGTCCGGGAACTCGTCTTCAAGCTATTGCAACTTCAGAAGGCCGCCAACCCTGAAGCCTACGACGAGGGACTCGAAGTGTCCCAATTTGTTAACCCTTGGCTAGAGCGCCTTCTCCAGGAAGGCAAAAGCCCATGGACCATCAGGGCCTACACACGCCAGATCCTCCAGTTGCTCAAGCGGTATCCCAGTCCCACCCAGGCCGACATCACAAACTACGTGACAAGCCTTATTTATGAAGGAAAGCAACCCGCCAACACCAACGCTTTTATCTGGGCGGCCAAGAGCTTCTTCACCTTTTGCTCTGAGCACGGACACCTAGCAGCCAATCCCGCAGCTCGTATCAAGCCCAGGCCTCTCCCAAAAAGGGAAACCAAATCCCCACCTCCTGAGGACGTCCATAGACTGCTCTCACTGCCATCACTGACGCCACGCGATACAGCCATGCTCCACCTGTTTATAGACTGCGGCTTGAGGCTCGATGAGCTTCTCAGCCTTGAAGTCAACGACCTCGACCTTGCCCACATGAAGGTAACTGTCATCGGCAAGGGGAACAAGCAACGCTCCGTCCCTATCTCGCCTGCCACCAGGGACGTGTGCCAGGCTTACCTGCGCCACGTTGCAGCCACCAGACTCCTGTTTCCCGGTAAGAAGCCTGGCCGCAAGATGACACAGACGGCAATTCACCTGTTGTTAAAGCACCTCTGCCGACAGGCAGGCATACAAACCATCACAGCGCACCAGCTCAGACACTACTTCGCCACACAGGCATTGTCCAAGGGTGCTAGCCTCAAAGCCGTGTCCAGAATGCTAGGGCACGCTCACGCCTCTACAACGGCAGATATCTACTGGCACGTCATCGATGAGCAGGAAATCATCGACCAGCATACCAGGTATAGCCCGATCGCAAGTCTATAGGGCACCTACAGCACCTTCTATTTATGCAGCCCATCAAATAAAGCAGAATTATATACTTGACTCGAGGTTAAGGTGTAGTAGAATAGGGGTATGTGCTTCTGGCAATGGTTTACCCTTATCACTGGAATTATTGGGGTGGTGGCTTTTCTAATAGCTATACTATCACTATTTCATATTTGGGGGAAACCTAAAATACAGGTTAGCTGGGATTGCGCTCATGGTTACAGGTTAACTTGTTGGATAAGAAATATACCTATAAATAGTGTTTTATCGCATTTCAATGTGGTACGAACACAAATAGAAATCGCTCCCTTCATATCCATTGTCGATAAAAATGGCAGGACTCTACATTTTTTACATTATGCTCCAAATATTAGTGATGATATTCGCTTGGTTATAGCTGAAGTTATATGCCCACAAAACGGTACAGTGTACTTTAAAGATGTAGCTGGTATGTCCACAGCGGAATCACTAGCAGTTGGTTCATATAAGTTAATTTTGGAATTATGGGGAGATGGTAGGAAGCTAAACAGGACAGAGGGACAAATTCAGATAAATCCATCTAAGCCTTTTATAGAGTATAATTACCATTGATTTTAGTAAGTTCCTTATATTCCAAGTTCTCTGCCCTAATAAGTTTCCTTTTTCTGCCCTCTGTTCTAGACAGATAATACGTTGAACCTTTAGACTATAGACATGGCACAAGAAACTTGGCATCAATCGGCTATGGTAGAGAAATGTGAAACCAGTATTAATGGGCAAACCATCATATATACAGTCAAGCGAAGCCTTAGGGCAAAGCATGTCCGTCTCGAGGTGAGACGACAAACGGGGCTTACGGTAGTTGTTCCTCATTCTTACAAGATTGGGCAACTCCCTAGACTTTTACAATCGAAAGAACGATGGATCTCAAGTCACCTGGCAAGATGTAGCCATTTCCAATCGCTTTCTGCCGAGAAGGAACTCAGCAGTGGCGATACTGTCCCATATCTTGGCCAAGACTTGGAGCTGGTCAAGCAGGAAAACCACAGAGGGGTTGGCAGTGTAACGCTAGACGGGAATACTCTGGCAGTGAGCCCCGGATTATTCAAGAACGGTATTTTGGAGTTGGCTTTGGAACAGTGGTATCGGACAGCGGCTGCCAAACTGATAAACGAGAGAGCAGATGAATTGAGCTCTCAGATGGGCATTAACTATAAACGAATTGTCATACGAGGTCAAAAGACCCGTTGGGGCAGCTGCTCCCATAAGAAAAATCTTAGCTTTAACTGGAAACTAATAATGGCGCCGGAGCCCGTGATCGACTATGTCATCATCCACGAGCTTACCCATCTGAAAGAGATGAATCATTCAAAGAGGTTCTGGGAACTGGTAGCTCAATACTGTCCCAGATGGCGAGAGTATAAGAAGTGGCTCAAGCAACATGAGGCAGACCTTACTGCCAAACTCTGCGCCTAGAAATAGCCTTGATTGCACAATCTGGACAAGTGTGACATCGAACATACCATTAAAAATGAATGCTTCTCATCTAACTACCCCCAGGACACTCCTAACCCTTTTGTCTAATCACACTGGGGTGCAGTCCATAGTGAGGCCATTACAAAGAATATAATAGATTATCTTACTTCGGCTCGTGTATTATTTGGTTTCTGTACCATTCCCATAGCTTAACGCCATCAAGTCCCGTAATAGTAAGGTTGACATCCGCCAACCGTGCAATGTTATAATTTCTGTTAGCCGAGACGTTTATATTGTTATACTCATCAAGTTTGACATATTCTAAACGCTGCCCTACAAATTTGTAATAGTCATAGCAAACTTTACTCGTAAAATCTGTATATGTGACTGTAAGGATTGGTATTAACGAGAGCCGAATCGTCGGCATATAATTCGATGCAACCTTCATGAACTCATTTTCTATTTGCTGGAAATTGGAAGAGTTATTTTCACTAGAACCAATTAAAATCAAACCATAGCTATTCCCTGTAGCTTGACTCGAAAAGTCGCCATAGTAACCAGCAAGTGGGAGGTAAGTAGGTTCATAACCAATACCACGATTTATTTCAATGTATGCATTTAAATGAGCTTCATAAGGAGGCCCAAGTGCATGCCCAACATTACTAATTGTAATCGTTTCAGTCGCTTTGTCTACATTCCATTCAACTTTTCTGACGGCTGAGATACATGGTAGATTGCTTTTGTAAACCAGTTCGTTCGCTTGTTCAGCAATCTTGTTTGCCTGAAAGGCAAAGAATGCAGCTGATAGACTAAATAACACAGTGAATACAATTGGAACTATCATAGCAGACTTGTTGTTCACTCCCGCCTCCTTATCCAGAGTTTTTGGTAGAAAAGCCCTTCAACTCTATAATCGCTCATTTATCTGTCAATAACCACCATCTTTTACCCACCCGGTAATGGCAATAAGGTTGTATCATTTCTAGTTCATGGTGTCAACACTCCCTCTCTTCGGTATGGAGAGAGTCTCTCACGGTAGCTGGTGCCCTCAATGACGATCTGGTAGCAGCCGATTTCAGTCGTTGCCTTTGAGAGTACCATTAACTATAATGGGAGCTACAATATTCGTGTGGATTTGACAAGGGGCAGTGCATTTGAAGTAATGCTTCTGCTGTCTCGGAACAAGGCACCGGTAATTCAGAAAACGGGATCTGAAGAATGAGTACCGCTTACCATGCTCGGTATTTCGCGCATGAACTCACTCGGCGAGGTGGAATCGGCGTTGAGCGTTTGTCCAGATCCCTTTTTGATGCCTGTGTTGATTTGAATCCCCACCAAATTGACGCAGCCCTTTTCGCCGTACGGTCTCCACTTTCCAAAGGCGTTCTCCTAGCTGACGAAGTCGGGTTGGGCAAGACAATCGAGGCAGGTCTCGTCCTCTGCCAATTCTGGGCAGAGCAACGGCGCCGACTCCTAGTGGTCTGTCCAGCATTGATCCGCAAACAATGGTCACTGGAGTTGGAGGAGAAATTCAGCCTCCCCACCAAGATTATTGACGCAAAATCGTACAGGGAGGCACAGACAAACGGTATTCCTAATCCCTTTGAGTTCGAGGCCATTATTCTTACCTCAATGCACTTTGCCAGCCGCTATGCCGAGGATGTAATCGCTATCCAATGGGATTTGGTTGTTATTGACGAAGCTCACAAACTGCGCAATGCTTATCGACAAAGCAACCGCATGGGGCAGAACATCCGCTGGGCACTGGAAGATAAGCGAAAGATATTGCTCACTGCTACACCTCTTCAGAATTCCTTGCAAGAGCTCTATGGCCTTTCCACCATCATCGATGATCGCATTTTTGGTGACCTGCCATCGTTCCGTACTCAATACATTAGTGCCGGGGCAGATCTAGTTGAACTTCGTGAACGGTTGCAGTCATTTTGCGTGAGGACTCTACGTCGCCAAGTTGTTGAGTATATCCAGTATACCGAGCGAAGGTTGATTACACGTCCTTTTCAGGCCAGTGAGCGGGAGCACAAGCTCTATGAAGCGATATCCGGTTTCCTCCAGCGTGACGATACGTATTCAGTGCCGCAGCAGCAAAGACATTTGACTACCCTGATAGTCCGTAAATTGCTGGCATCCTCTTCCCAGGCGGTCGCTGGGACACTTGAGACCATGAGAGGTCGCTTGGTTGCTATACGCGACGGGCTCTCTGTGGACAGTGATTTCGTTGAGAATATTATCGCCGATGAGGAGATTGAAGACGAAATCCTTGATGAAATACTAGATGGCGAAGCCGAACATGATGAAGAGGAATCGAGGGACCAACATTCAATCACTGTAGATCGGCAGAAATTGAACGCCGAGATCAAGGAACTAGAGACCTACATCCATTGGGCACGGAGCATTGGGATTGATACCAAGACTCGTGCTCTGCTCAAGGCTTTGGAAATAGGTTTTAGCAGTATGACTGAGATGGGAGCAGCACAAAAGGCAGTGGTTTTTACTGAATCACGACGTACCCAGCAGTATTTGAAGGACTTCTTGGAAGCTAATGGCTATGCCGGGCGCGTTATCACATTCAACGGCACAAATACAGATGAAGGCTCTACTCGTATATATGAGCAATGGGTATTGAGAAACAAGGAAGCAGGACGCGTTACTGGTTCAAGGGCAGTTGATATCCGTACTGCCATTATTGAGGACTTCCGAGATAATGGTAGCATCATGATTGCTACTGAGGCTGCTGCTGAAGGGATTAATCTCCAGTTTTGCTCGTTAGTCATGAACTTCGATCTGCCTTGGAACCCCCAACGTATCGAACAGCGCATCGGACGTTGCCATAGATACGGCCAGCAACACGATGTAGTGGTTATCAATTTTCTGAATGAAAGAAATGAAGCTGATCGTCGCGTCTATGAGCTACTGAACGAGAAATTCAACCTTTTCAGCGGTGTTTTTGGGGCATCGGACGAAGTGCTGGGAAACATCGACTCGGGGGTGGATTTTGAGTGGCGTATTCTCGACATTTACCAACAATGCCGTACAACCGAGGAAATTGAGGAAGCTTTTCACCAGCTCCGAGCAGAGCTTGATAAAAGGATTCAAGCAAAGCTTGAAGATACACGTCGTATTCTACTGGAGCACTTCGATGAGGATGTACACCAAAGATTGCGCGTCAATCTGGAAGGAACACGGGAACAGCTTGACCGCATCGGCAGGATGTTTTGGACTCTGACAAGGTTCATTCTTGGAGGCCGAGCTGACTTCGACGATGATTCACTGGTCTTCGACCTTCTCAAGTCACCTGTGAAAAGCGTGCGGGAAGGAAGATATCACCTGGTTTCTAAGAAGCAGCCATCCATGACTGGCGAATTCCTGTATCGTATCTCCCATCCCCTCGGCGAGCATGTGGTGCAATCTGGTAAGGAATATCCATCACCAGTCGCCATGGTTGCTTTCGATATTACCAACCACTCCAGTAAGATTGCTCTGATTGAGAGATTGAAGGGCCTCTCTGGCTGGCTTGTCCTACAACGACTGGTCATTGAATCATTCGAAACTGAGGAGTACTTACTCTTCTCCGGTTTTGATGATGGCGGACGGCCGCTAGACCAGGAAACTTGTGAGAAGCTATTTCACTGTCAGGGCACGGCGAGCCCTGAAGGAGAGCCACCACCCCAAGTTACACAACGACTTGACCACGAAGCTGAGCGCCATGCCAAAGCTACTATCAGCAGGTCTTTGGAGCGGAATAATCATCATTTCAACGAAGCGCGAGAGCGGCTGGAGAAGTGGGCGGATGACATGGTGCTTGCTGCAGAGAAGCAATTGAAGGATACCAAGCAGCAGATTAAGACACTTACCCGTGAGGCAAGGCTTGCCACTCTAGTGGAAGAACAGCACCAGCTTCAGGAGAAGATTCGGGATATGGAGAAAAAGAAACGCCGCCAACGGCAACGCATTTTTGACCTGGAGGATGAGATAATGGAAAAACGTGATAAACTGATTGAGGCCTTGGAGAGAAGAATGGCACAGAAGACTTCGAGGGAAGCCCTTTTTGCTATCCGCTGGCAAGTTATTTAGGAGGAGATTTATCATGGATGAGAAGACCACCTTTACGAGTGACAAGGAACCATTATTCGAGGTATTGAAGGAAATCGCCGATGGAAGGATTCAATTGCCTGAATTCCAAAGAAGCTTTATCTGGGATGATGAACATATTCGTAGCCTGTTAGCTAGTATTTCCCTGTCCTATCCCATGGGCGCGATAATGATGCTTGAGAATGGAAATTCAGATGTTCGTTTCAAGCCAAGACCAATAGAAGGCGTAGAACTCGCTAAAGAAATGGATCCAGAGAGGTATATACTGGATGGGCAGCAGAGATTGACCGCGCTTTTTCAGTCTTTGTTTCTAGACAAGCCGGCAGTAACACAAGATAGCCGCAAGAAGGTTATCAAGAGATGGTACTATATTGATATGGCTGCTGCCTTGAATCCACAGGCGGACCGGGAGTCAGCTATTATCGGACTTCCAGAAGACCGAAAGATCACAGATTTCCGAACAAAGGAAACGAAGGATTATTCCACCTCTGAGAAAGAGTTCCAACATCTACTGTTCCCATTTAATCAAGTCTTCGATCCATCTGATTGGAGAATGAAATATAACGAATATTGGCAGCACGAGAGAGACAAAATCAAATTTTACGATACATTTGAGAAGACAGTTATTGAGAGTTTCAAACAATATCCAGTCCCAGTGATCAAGTTACTTAAAAAAACCCCAAAGGCAGCCGTTTGTCAGGTATTTGAGAAAGTTAATACGGGTGGTGTTATTCTAAACGTGTTTCAGCTTCTTACAGCTACCTTCGCTGCAGATGGATTCAATCTGCGTGAGGACTGGGATGGCAAGTGCGATTCTCTCGGGAGAAAAACTGAAGAGGGACGCATCGATACTTTGAAGAAGCATAGGGTTCTTAGATCCGTAGCCGACACAAGTTTCCTACAGGTTATAACACTTCTGACTACTTATGCACGAAAACAGGAGAAACCAGATGCACCTATTAGCTGCAAAAAGGATGATATATTGAATCTGAAACTTGAAGATTACCGAAAATGGGTTGAGCCGGCAATGGATGGCTTTGACAAGGCAGCCAAGTTTCTTGTTCAACAAACAATTTTCTCTGACAGGGACATCCCTTACAGTACGCAGCTGGTACCTCTCGCTACTTTGTTTGCCATTCTGCGAGAAAAAGCCAACAATGATGCGGTGAGGGAAAAGCTTATCCAATGGTACTGGTGCGGGGTCTTCGGTGAGCTGTATGGCGGCGCGATAGAATCCCGTTTCGCCAATGACCTGCAGCAAGTTCTGAGCTGGATTGATGGTGGCGAAGAACCGAATACGGTGGTCGAATGCAATTTTGCCCCCACTCGCCTCCATACTCTTAAGACTCGTCTCAGTGCTGCATACAAAGGTCTTTACGCTATTCTTATGCGTGACGGCGGACTTGACTTTCTCTCGGGTGTCCCCATCAACGTTCAGACGTATTTTGGTGCGAGGATTGATATTCATCATATCTTCCCAAAGGATTACTGTAAGAAGCTGGGTAGTGGAGCTCACGACTATGACTCAATTATCAACAAGGCGCCTATTTCAGGGGATACAAATAGAATCATTGGTGGCAATGCTCCAAAAATCTACCTTAGAAAGCTTATTGATAAGGGAACTAAGGAGGATCGCCTGGATACTATTCTGGCTTCACATGTAATCGATGCTACTGCACTCAAAGAGAATGATTATGAGACGTTCTTCAAACTAAGACGAGAAGCTCTTCTTCAGCGTATCGAGAACGCTACCGGAAAGAAGATTGCCCGAGAGACGGCTGAGACTATAGCTCAGGAGCTGAAGGAGGAAGTCTATCTTGAAGCTGAAGAGGAGGAAAATGTGGAATGATAGATAACTATAACAAACTGCGCAGACTTTTACAGGAGCTCTTCCAGCTTGATCGGGCGGACCTCGATTTCGGTATCTACCGGATCATGAACCAGAAGCGTGATGAGATCACGCGTTTTCTGGATAATGACCTGCTCCCACAGGTACAGGGAGCTTTCAAGGAATACCGGAGCAGCGACCGGATACAAATTGAGAGCCAGCTTAACGAAGCTATCGAACAGGCCAGTGCATTGGGTGCTGACCCTGATACGATGCCCAAGGTCATGGAACTACGCGCAAAGTACTCCGCATCCGTCGATGTGGCAGAACTGGAGAACGAGGTGTTCTCACACCTTTACGACTTCTTTCGACGATATTACCATGAGGGTGACTTCCTGAGTCTGCGGCGGTACAAGGAAGGCGTGTATGCCATTCCCTATGAAGGCGAGGAGGTAAAGCTTCACTGGGCCAACCATGACCAGTACTATATCAAGACTTCAGAGTATTTACGGGACTACACCTTCAAGCTACCCTCTGGCAAAGGCGTGCATTTCAAGTTAATTGAGGCTGATACGGAGAAGGACAATACCAAGGCCCAGAGCGGCGAGGAGCGGCGGTTTGTTCTCTATCAGGAAAGCCCGCTTGCCGGGGGAGATGGCGAGCTGTTTATTAGATTTGAATACCGGCCTGACCCGGATAAAAGCTCTCAAAAAGACCTGAATTCCAGGGCTATCAAGACAATCCTGAATACGAAGGGCTTCAACGAATGGCTGGCAGAGCTGGCTCAGTTGCGTCCCACGGAGAAGAATCCCAGTCGCACACTACTGGAGAAGTACCTGACCGACTACACAGCACGAAATACGTTTGACTATTTCATTCATAAAGACTTGGGTAGCTTTCTACGACGGGAGCTTGACTTCTACATCAAGAACGAAGTAATGCATCTTGATGATGTGGAGCATGAGTCTGCGCCACGGGTGGAGCAGTACCTGAGCAAGATCAAGGTCATCCGCAAGATCGCTCACAAGATAATTGAATTCTTGGCCCAGATTGAGGACTTCCAGAAAAAGCTGTGGCTCAAGAAGAAGTTTGTGGTAGAGACCAACTATTGCGTTACACTTGACCGCATACCGGAGGAGCTATATCCCGAGATTGCCGCTAATGATGCCCAGCGAGAGGAATGGGTGAGACTATTTGCCATAGATGAGATTAGAAAGGATTTAGCTGGGACTGTAGGCTACTCCAGTCCACTGACAATTGAGTTCCTCAAGGCAAATCCATACCTCGTATTAGATACTAAGTTCTTTAAACAAGATTTCAAGGATAGACTTCTAGCGAGTTTTGATGATACAGATAACCAGACTGACGGCTTGCTAATTCATAGTGAGAACTTTCATGCACTTTCAATGTTAAAAGACAAGTACAACAAAAGTGCAAGATGTATATATATCGACCCTCCTTACAATACTGGTACTGACGAATTTCTCTACAAAGATGTATACCAACATTCGAGTTGGATCGAGATGCTGTCCGATCGCCTAGTTATTGCCCTATACCTTATGAGCGACGAAGGTGCTATTTGGATCAGTATCGATGACAATGAAGTACACCGCTTGCGCTTGTGTAGTGAGACTGTGTTCGGCACGCACAATTTTGTAGCCAACGTCATCTGGCACAAGAAATACACGCGCAGTAATGATGCTAGGTGGTTCTCGGACAACCACGACCATTTGATAGTCTTTGCACGCAATAAAGCAATGTTTTCGCCTAACCTTCTTCCAAGAAATGAGGAACAACTTAAGGCCTACACAAATCCTGACAACCATCCCAAGGGTAGCTGGAAGGCAACCCCCCTACATGCTAAGAGCGGTAGTAGTGGTGCCTTTACCTATGTTTTTAAGAATGGCATTAAATGGTCTCCACCTCCAGGTACCTATCCTCGTTATAGTGCAGAGACACTTGCAAGATTAGACGAAAATAACGAAATTTGGTTCGGTTCTGATGGTAAGTCTACACCGTCTCACAAGACTTTTCTTTCTGATGCTAAGGAAGGAGTCACGCCAATTACCATTTGGGATTATAACGAAGTCGGACACACACACGAAGCAATCAACGAACTAAAAAGCCTATTCCCTGAAAATCCATATGCGAATCCAAAGCCAACACGACTGATAAGGCGTGTGCTCGAACTTAGTTGTCCTAAGGAAAAGGGCTTTGTTATCGATTTCTTCGCAGGCTCTGGTACCACTGCTCATGCCATTATCAATCTCAACCGCGAGGATGGTGGAAAGCGCAAGTACATTCTTGTTGAGATGGGTGATTACTTCGATACCGTGCTAAAGCCTCGTATCCAGAAGGTGGTCTATTCCAAGGACTGGAAGGATGGTAAACCAGTCTCACGTGAAGGCTCAAGCCACATGTTCAAGTACATGCGTCTGGAGTCCTACGAAGACACACTGAACAATCTGGAACTCAAGGGGACACAGACACAACAGGCACTCTTGGAGGAGTCACCATCCTTCCGTGAGAGCTATATGCTCTCCTACATGCTGGATGTGGAGAGTAACGGCAGCGCATCACTGCTCAACATTGATTCTTTTGAGGACCCGTTCAACTACAAACTGAAAATCGCCACCGGCAGCGCTGGTGAGACAAAGCCAGTTACGGTGGACTTGGTTGAAACCTTTAACTATCTCATCGGGCTCACCGTCCACCACATTGACCACATCCGTGGCTTCCGTGTGGTGCAGGGCATAAATCCCAGAGGCGAAAAGGTGCTTATCATCTGGAGAAACCTTAAGGAGAAGTCCAACGAAGACCTTGACAAGTTCTTCCGCAAACAGGAGTACAATCCCAGGGACCTGGAGTTTGATTTGATTTATGTTAATGGCGATAACAATGTGGAGAACCTCCGACGGGAAGATGAGACCTGGAAAGTCCGTCTTATCGAAGAAGAGTTTCAGCGGCTAATGTTTGACGTACAGGACATCTAAGGAGGCAGTCATAGCAAGAGCAACAATCCCTGGCCGCCAACCGAGGCGAGCCGAAAGACCTCTCAAGTTTGAGCAAAAGCTGGTGCTTAATCAGTGGATGCTGAGCCTGTTTGAGGTCTCCAGCTTTGACCAGCTTGCCGAAGGCATGAAGACACCCGATCTGGAGGGCTTTGACGAGGATAACATCAGTCGGTTCTACCATTTCCTGAGGGCACGATTGTTCGACCGGGCAGAGCTGCCGTTCGAGGTGCTTTTGAATTACGACCAGAACATCGTCCGACACTGGAAGGCGATAACGGAAAGGCGTAACAAGAATGATGGACGCACCCACCACCCGAAATACTTTCAATACCTTTCGCTACTGTTTACAGAGATATATTTAGACCGGTACCTTCGCGATCATCAGAAGTTACTTGCGGACTTAAACGCACAAGTCGATATCTTCAACGCTGACAAGCCCGAGCGAGACCGGGTAAATCGGTACGAGCTGGAAGACCTGAACAAACTTGCCTTCTGGAGCGCCACGGGGTCAGGCAAAACCCTGCTCATGCACATAAATATCCTCCAATACAGACACTATCTTGACCTGCACAGGCAAGGCCAGCGCATGAACCGGATCATCCTCCTCACTCCCAATGAAGGACTATCCCATCAGCACCTTGGAGAGTTTTCTCTTTCCACTATGGATGCGGAGCTATTCTCTCCTGATGGTCGAGGTCTCTTTGCCGGGCTGGCCGTCGAGATTATTGATATCCACAAGCTCCGTGAGCAGTCTGGAGAAAAGACAGTTGCCATTGATGCCTTTGAGGGCAATAACCTGGTGCTTGTTGACGAGGGCCATCGTGGTACCAGTGGTGCCGAAATAGGCCACTGGATGAAGATGCGCACTCAACTATGCGAGAAAGGCTTCTCCTTCGAGTACTCGGCTACATTTGGCCAGGCAATTAAGGCTAGTGGCAACAAGGCGCTTGAGCAGGAGTACGCCAAATGCATTTTGCTTGACTACTCCTACAAATTCTTCTATGGCGATGGCTATGGAAAAGAATACCGTATTCTGAACCTCGAAGATGATACTGACGAAGCAATTCGGCACCGCTATCTAACTGCCTGCCTGTTAGCCTTCTATCAGCAACAAAAGCTCTATTCTGACAGAAGGGCAGACTTCCAGCAGTACCTACTGGAGATGCCTCTCTGGATTTTCGTCGGTAGCAGCGTCAATGCTGTCCGCACCGAAAACCGCCGGAAAGTATCGGATGTGGTGGATATCCTCCTTTTCCTGGCGGACTTCTTGAATAACCGTCCGGAGAGTGTTGCTCACCTTAACCGGTTCCTCACTGGGCAGTCTGGTCTGCTTGATGCGAAGGGCAATGACCTCTTTACTGGGGCGTTTTCCTACCTGGTTAAACAGCGCCTTAGTGGGGAACAGACTTATGAGGACATCCTGCGTGTGCTTTTCAATGCCTCATCACCAGCAGCTCTTCATGTTGAAAACCTGAAAGGTACTGAAGGGGAAATCGCCCTGCGCCTTGGTGGTAACGATGCTTTCGGTTTGATCAACGTTGGAGATGCTTCAGCACTATGCAAGCTCTGTGAGGAGCAGAATGAACTCGTAGTTAGTGACAGGGAATTCTCCGGGTCGCTGTTCCGAACGCTCAGTGATGCTGAATCACCGATAAATATCCTGATCGGCTCAAAGAAGTTTACCGAGGGCTGGAATAGCTGGCGCGTGAGCACCATGGGCCTGATGAATGTCGGTAGAACAGAAGGCTCTATGATTATTCAACTCTTCGGCCGCGGCGTTCGCTTGAAGGGTCTGGATTTCTGTCTGAAGCGCAGTCGGCGGATACTCGGGAGCACGGCTCCACCTGACATCGAACGGCTTGAGACTCTCAACGTTTTCGGCATTCGCGCCGACTACATGCGTCAGTTTAAGGAGTACCTTGAAGATGAAGGCTTACCCTCCAACGAAGACCGTATCGAGTTTGTTCTACCAGTGGTTAAGGATATCGGGACAAAGAAACTAAAGACAGTCCGGCTGAAGGAAGGAATTGACTTTAAGCAGCAGGGTCCCAAGCCCACCCTCGAAATGTCCGATGAGTTCCTAAAGAAGAATAAGGTTGTCCTCGATTGGTACCCCAGGATTCAGGCGATGGCCAGTGCCCGCGGACAAGCGCCACTGGAGATCGCAGAGAGAAGCGAGGGGCAACTTACGAGCAAACATCTTGCCTTCATGAACATGGAAGAGGTCTACTTCGAACTGCAACGGTTTAAGAATGAACGGGCTTGGTATAATCTCAGTCTATCCAGGGCACAAATCGAGCAGTTATTGAGCCAGTCCATATGGTATCAGCTATTCATTCCCAGGGATGAGTTGGAGTTTAATTCCTTCGAGCAGGTGCGCCATTGGCAGGAGATTGCGGTCATACTGCTAAAGAAGTATTGCGACCGCTACTATAAGTTCCGTAAAGCTGAATTCGAAAACGAGCACCTGGAGTACCGCGAGCTGAGGGAAGATGATCCAAACTTCATCGATGAATATCTGTTTCTGGTGGAGCAATCACGAGAGGAGATCGTTACCAAACTAGAGGAAATCAAACAGCTTATCCAGGAGGGCAAGCTGAAATCTGTCGAGTTCCAGGGCTTGAAAGCTATCATGTTTGACCGTCACCTTTATCAACCGCTCATCTATGTAAAGAGCGACCTGGTTGAAGTAAAGCCGGTGGTTTTGGAGAACGAGGGCGAGAGGGACTTCGTCCTGCACCTGCAAGATTTCTGCTCACAGAACGCAGGCTTCTTTGAGAACAAAGAACTATACCTTTTGCGGAATATGAGCCGTGGTCGAGGGATTGGGTTCTTTGAGGCTGGCAATTTCCACCCCGACTTCATCCTTTGGCTTCTTGTAAGTGGGCGACAGTACGTCAACTTCGTCGATCCAAAGGGGCTAAGGAACATTGACGGCATAAACGACCCGAAAATTCGCTTCTACACAACGATAAAGGAACTGGAGCAGAGATTGGGTGATCCCAGTGTGACGTTGAACTCATTCATTATCTCAACTACTCGGCTGCAAGAGGTATCCTGGTGGAGCGATGGCATGACAAAGGAACAATTCGAACAGCACCACGTCCTCTTCCAACGAGAAGATAAGGACACATACATACAGAAGTTGCTATCAGAGGCACAGAGGTGAGCACTATGGAAATAGTCAGAGATAGATTGGAAATCACCGATTTAGTGGCGCGATTCAGGAACAATCTTCTTTCCAAACTTGAACAAGAAATTCATGAGTCTGTTGGATTCCATGGCGGTGGAATCGACGCGGTGATAAGACAATCAGCTAACATCGGAATGTGGCTGGCTTACAGTGATGCCGAGGATAAGCAACACGATAGATACTGGACTGCTTTTGGGCTATATAAGGCTAACAACTTGGACATGTCAATCGTCACTGAAATCAATTTCGCTGCGGAGGGGGTCAACCGCCGTCTTGGAGGTGCCTTCTTCAGAAGTACAGACGGCGCCACTTTGGTGGTGCATAGAGGCAACATTGGCGGAGGTCGCCTCGGTATTGGCAAGAGTCTATTCTGGAATAACTTCAAAGGGAAAAGCCTAGTGGCATTTGATGGAACCAGGCAGGGTAATTTTGCAGTTGTTGGAGAACTTGATTCGGCGGATCTGGTTTACCAAGTAAAGAACTTCGTTGCTGAGGTCGCACGAATCAAGAGCCTTGTGTAGTAAGCGATAGCCAAGAGGACAACAGGCAGCAGCAGAAGTGCGGCAAGACCCTGCTTTTCAGTTGCAATTGGTACCCTTTGTGGCTCCCATCCCAAGAATGGGCCAGCAATATGTGCAGGTCATTTCCGACGAGGAAAGCTAGTCGGTTTGCCAAGGGAAATACCGTTCGCGAACATAAGCTATGTAGTCTCTGTCTGCGGTGGGAAGTCTACCAACGACCTCAAGAAGCTCTTGATACGTCATGTCTCTGAAATTCACCTCGTCTCCAACATGTTCTCTGAAGTCCATAATCTCGCTTCGATTTCTCTCCGCCTCTGCCGAAGGAACCTCGTACCACAGGTAGAGCAGCTCAAATCCCCTGGACCCGAATTCAGTGGCCAGTCCCAAAATGTGTTTCAGCAGCTGGGGAGCATCCAGGTAAACAAAACTCGTCTTCCCATGCTCTTCTTCATGGATACGTCTCGCCAGTTCTTCACATCTGGGGAGCTGCGCCCATAGGTCTGGTACGCCAAGATACTTGTCTTTGATTGTTCGTTTGGTGTGGCCATGATACGGCTCGGTGAATTTCGACTCTATTGCTACTGGTTTTACGTCATTCCCCCGGAACTCCACATCAAGATGGGGCGGAATTCCGCCAAGCGGAGTGGGATGAGTCTGCTCGAAGTGCATGTCTGTCACTCCTTGAGGCGCCCCACAAGCCGAAGCAATGTGACCAATGTTGGCGGTCCGCCAATACTGAAAGACGTTGAGCGCGAGGGCCGAGGATGAATGCAGGGCCTGCATTTTCCCTCTCTTGTCGCCACTCCCCAGTTCATCCCCCTTCCCAGACTGAAACTGCTTTTCGACTTCCGGCAGAAGTGGAAGGAACAGGTTGTCATTGAGGGAAAGCGTGTAACCGTCCTGGTCAAACCTGATTCCCCGTTGGCGTGCCCAGGCCTGTTGCTGATCGCAGATTAATCTGTACGTCATAGTCATTTGGATTATCCCTCCCTCAAAGTAGCTTTGCCTAACAAGAAGCTAACGGACATATCCCTCTACGTGAACCATAGCCTCGGAATAGCTTGCAAGTACGAGAGTACACGCGCAGCCTCGTCTTGTCAATGGAATCGTATTATATCTAAACCCTAAACGAATTCAAATGACCCAAATCCCAAATTCAAAACAGCACCATTTGAGAAGGGCTAGATCAGGTTGCGCCCAGGGCGTTGTGAGATTAGCCCGTTTGACCGGCGCTAGCGCTTGACAAATCCCTGATTATGTGTATAATATCAGTAATCAAGATAAGCGGAGTAATCTAGATGGGCAAGGTTCTTATCAGTATACCAGACGAGCTTCATAGAGACCTCAAACGGCGGGCGATTGACGAGACTGTTTCCCTGAAGGAACTGATTCAAAGGGCTCTCCAGCAGTACATCGAACGGCACACACCAACCCGCCAAGCATAGTCTGACCAACTGGCTGACAAGCCACGAAATAACCAAAGGGGGAAGCTGTGGTGAACAAGACTGAGTTCGCATTGGGCTCCAGGGGAGCCGATACATCGGATATCCCACCTCGCAGTTTGCGCCTCACACTACTTGGGGTAATAATTGTTACCGAAAGTGGTATTGTTGACTCAAAAATATTGTTACCCAACAGAAAGGAGAAAGCATGACGCGAGGTAGCATACAAGAATATACCGAGGCAGTGCGAGAGCG
>QYPU01000049.1 GCA_007280145.1 Dehalococcoidia bacterium
CGTTGATTCATTGCGTGTATTCCGCTCTGTTCAGGGAAGGGATAGCGTCTGGAGAAAGCATGTCCTTCAAACTGACGAAGCTGACCCTCAGTGGCGGCAGGTAATGAGGACCTTGGGAATGGACGTTGTCTATGCCTTGTCTCCCCAGGCAAAAGGAAAGATCGAAAGGCCATATCGGTGGCTACAGGATCGGATTGTCAGGACCTGTGCCATAGAGAAGCTAACCGCCATCGGCGATGTCCGCGCTGTCTTAAAAGAAGAGGTAGGCCGCTACAATAACCACCAAATTCATTCTACTACCGGGGAGATCCCAAGCATCCGTTTTGACAAGGCTAGACAAGAAGGGAACAGCCTGTTTAGGCCTTTTGCTTTACCCAAGCCGTACACCTCGACTAAGGATGTGTTCTGCTTACGGGAGAAACGAATGGTCAATGGATACCGGAAGATATCTCTATCCAACCATGATATACCAGTACCACACGTTCCGCTGCGAGATGAAGTTGAGGTTCATCTTATTCCTGATGTGGCAAGAGGTGCATTGGAGGTGCGAATATGGTGGGATAACCGAATGGTGCAGTCGGTTACCTACCCGTTAAAGGAGTCCCCAAGAGTCCACTTTCAACTTTTCCTAACAGAGGGTGGACTCGTCGGGCTAAACTATTTTGTGTAAAAATGGGTATGGGTAATTGAAAGCACCCGCTGACCTCTATAGCCTTTGGGTAATGAAAAACTCAAAGCAAAGGAGGTACAGACGGATGCAAGATGATTGTATCGCAGTGGCATTAGGATTGCCACAACTCAAGATTCTGGGGCAAAAGGAAATGGAGAGCCATTTTGAGGTCACGGTTATCTATCGCCGGGGAGAGGCCAGATGCCCGCGGTGCGGTAAAGTGACCGTTAAGGAGCACGACAGGAGGCAGCAGTGTAAGCAGGATAGGAGGCTGAGGGATAAGACAGTATTACTCACGCTAATAAAGCGACGATTTCGATGTCTCTTTTGTGGCAAGGTGTTCACTGAGCCAGATGAAGTCTTCGGTCCCAGGAGACGATCCAGTCATAGATTCAGGGAGTATTTGGGACAGGAGGCACTTCATCAGACGGTGAGGAGGACAGCGCAGAAGGAGATAGTTGGGGAAGGGCTAGTGAGGAGATGTGTTGCTGAAGAGATAGGTAAGAGACTTGAAGCAAAGGGAGTGAAAGAAACGCCTAAGTTCATAGGTCTGGATGAATTCTCGGTTCGGGGGCGACGTCTATACCACACGGCCATTTGTAACCTGGTGGAGGGAGAAGTAATGGAGGAGGTGGAAGGACAGGGCCAACACAGAGTGGAAGAGTACCTGGATAAACTTCCACAGCCGGAGAGAGTCAAGGGGGTGGCAATGGATATGCACGAACCTTTCCGCCAGGCAGTCCAGATGTGCTTGCCCCAGGCGAAGATAGTGGCGGATAAGTTTCACCTCATCAGGCATATCAATAGTGCTCTGGACAAGGTGAGGAGCAGGCTCCAGGGAGGGAGCAGAAAGGGGAAAAGAAAGGACCTGTTCAAGAATAGATATATCCTGCTCAAGGGAGCTGAGAGGCTTGCTCATTGGGAGAAAGAAAGGCTAAATCAGCTATTCTACCGTTATCCTGAACTGAAGGGGGCATGGGTACTTAAGGAGAGCTTCAGAGCATGGTATAGGGAAACAGACAGGAGCAAGGCTGAGGAAATGCTCGGGCTATTGGAGGAAAAGATAGCTAGTGACTCCCTATATGAGTTTAAGGAATTTCTCCATACGTTTACGAATTGGAGAGGGGAAATACTTAACTACTTCGAGTATCGTATAATCAATGGCTTTGTAGAGGGAAAGAATAACCGCATTAAGACTATCAAGAGGATGGCTTATGGCTATCGTAACATGGATAACTTCCGAATGAGGATATTAGCAACTAACCCGGGCTATGAGGGCAGAGTTTCACACTTATTGACGTAGAACCAATTGGAAGAGACTCTTGACAAGGGTGATATAATATAAAGTGATTGACTAGTCGGTCAGTTAAACGGGGGGCGAAGTGCTGTGGCTCTGAAGACTAAGATTCGGACTTATAGTGCAGACAGTGACCTAATTGCGCAGCGCAGACAGGAAATAGCTATAGCTGCTTTCCATTAATCAAATTAAATTAGTAAGGAGGGATTATGCGAAACAAAATTATTATTCCACTAGCGATCGTGCTGATCGCTGCCTTGTGGGTAGTGGGGTGTGGGCCGGGGGTAACACCAGGAGAAAAAGCAGTAGAAGAACAGGGACCGATAAAAGTAGGATATATAGGCGCTTTGTCATCCCCCTGGGGATTGAGTGAAAAAACTTCGCTTGAGATTAGCGTTGAAGACATGAATGCAGAAGGAGGGATTCTGGGAAGGCCTGTTAAGCTAATTATTGAGGACTCGAAAGGTGAGATTCCTCTAGTGGTAGCATCCTACAAGAAACTTGTGATGACGAATGGCTGTACATTAGTGGTCGTTCAGGGGACTGAGCCAACCTTCGCTTGTATGGAGGTAGGTGCTGAACTATATGAGGAATATCCTCACCTCATGTTCTCTATCTTTGTATCTCATGATGGCCCTACAGACATGGTGTGTGCCGAGTATGACAAATATAAGTTCTTTTTTAGGCCCTTTGAGAAGGGAGGAGGCCATTGGGATTCAACGGTAAGGATATGGGAAATGTTCACGGACGTCATCGGGACCAAAAAGCTTGCCATTATGTGCGAGGACATGGTCTTCACAGAGCCTATGAGGTACGGAATACCTGGCAAATACCCTTCCTTGGCGGAGGCCTGGGGGGAGCAAGGATTAGACGTTGTTTATACTGGCCAGAATTCTATCAAGGAAAAAATGTTTCTCCCTATACTTGAGGAAATTGCGGCATCAGGTGCAGATACAGTATACTGGATAACTGCTTATACTGATACAGCAACGCTGGCAAAGCAATGGGCTCAATCTGCTGCGAAAGACATAGACATGGTTTCCATGGCTGGAGCACCTTGTTTGCAGCTTTTTTGGGATATGACCGGTGGAGCAGCGCTGGGGTGGTGCACGCACAACGCAGAAGTTGATATTCCATACACAGAGAAAAGCCTGCCATTTCTTAAAGAGCTGAGAGCCAGGGGGGTAGGGATGGTGAGTTCGACATTCTACGCATATGATAGCCTATGGGCACTCAAGGCTGCCGTGGAAGATGTTGGAAATGCCGAGGACGTTGAGGCTTTGATTAAGGCACTGGAGACGCTGGAGATGCAGAACATAGCATTTACTTGGAAGTTCGATAAATGTCATGACCTCGTAGCGGGCTACCCACCCTATATGCCTCACAACTACGGGCAATTCCAGGAGGATGGAAAAGTCGTAGAGATATTTCCCGAGGGCATAAGGCAAGTGGTGAACCCAGACGACCATTTTGTACGAGTTAAGGAGTTAAGAGAAATAGCAGGCCAGTGAAGCATTATAGGCACCTCGGCAACGAGCTTAGCTCGTTGCCGAGGTGCCTTTCCCGGCGATAATTAGCTCGTTAAATAACCGAAGTAGCCAGTATCCAGTTGGCGCAGAATGGCTCTGCAGGTGTCTGGAGGCGTCTGGAGGCTTGCGGAGCGTATTAGTATCAACCGATAGGTTGATGAAGTGTCTTGAAAGGTATCTACCATTTAGAGGGTTAAGAGCGGCTTAATGATTGGAACAATGGGGATGGTCGGTGTCTATGCATTCGTGTTGGGATCTTTGTATCTCCTCATGTCTTTGGGGTTCTCTCTGATATGCGGAGTCCTACGGGTCTTTCATTTGGGTTACGGGCTGATATTTGTAATGGCAGTTTATGTAACATGGATGTTCATGGAGAACTTTGGGCTAGGACTAATTCCAGCTATTGCATCAATGTGTGTAGTCCAATGTTTGTTTACACTTCTAGTAATCTATCTTCCCATTGTCAAGCGCTATATTGAGAAGGAGGAGCTTCTTCTCACATCACTGTTGCTTGTTGCCATAATTATCGAAGAGGCAGCGAACTATGTCTATCCTGTTACAGCTGGGGTCGATATTCCAACAACTATAGTGCCAGGTTCTATTAAAATTGGTGCTGCCTCTATTCCAAATCAAATGCTCATAGCTGCTGGCATAGCGATATTAACTACTGCGATGTTCATTATCTTCTTTCTGAAGTCAAGGAGCGGGTTACTTATGCGTGCTGTAAGCCAAGATGTGAGGTCTGCAAAGCTCATGGGCACAAGTACTGAAAGGGTATATATTTATGCGATGATGCTTTCTATTATTCCGCCGACAATCTGTATACTTGTTATGGTGCCATTCTGGTCAATAGAACCTTACCTAGGATGGCCATTACTTCACACAGCCATACTTGTGGCTATTCTTGGTGGCCTGGGTAATTTGAGGGGAAGCATTATCGCTGCCTACATCCTTGGCTTGATTGCTGCAACAGTTTCTTTCCTTATCGACCCGAGTCTTGTGCCTCTAGTTTCCCTACTCGTTGTTGTCCTGATACTAATTTTTAGACCACAGGGAATAAGTCGGAGCGAGTCATTATGGTGAAACTAGAGCACAAAAAGGCACGCCTTGTCCTTCGTCTTGGGGATTTAAAACTTGAGTGGGCTATAGAACGCAGATACTGGAGAAATCCTTTAATAGCTGTTTCATGCTTGTTGGTATTGCCACTATTGATAAGTGGGAGGGCAGATCTAGTAAGCTTGCTTACCATGGCAAGTATATATGCGTGTATAGCGATTCCATTGACCTGGCAAATTACTGGTACTAGTAGGATGAACTTTGGGCCACAGTTATTTGTTGGTGTTGGAGGTTTTACTGCTGGGTTGCTTGGTATACACGCTGGTCTGGGCCCATGGCAAACGCTTCCAATAGTCATACTTGTCAGTTTGGCATGCGCCCTACTGCTGAGCCCTTTAACTATTATAGCTAAGGGGCTCTACTTCTCGCTTATCACATTACTTCTTCCATTAATTTTTCTAGAGATTACCTACTATCGCAGTGATATATTTAGGGGGGAGACTGGTATCAGTGGGATACCACATCTTTTTGACCTAGGAAGTATTAGCCTGAACTACATTACTGGCTGCTACTTCTCTATTGCTTTGGCACTCCTCTTTTTATTCATCGTGGATAAAGTCATGAGGTCAAGGCTAGGTCTTTATGCTGCTGCTATTAATGACAATGAGGATGTTGCCAATGCGGTAGGATTGAATACAAATAGATATAAGGTTGTCACTTTCTGTATTACCTCAGAAATGATAGGGATTGCTGGTTGGCTAATGGCACATTATTACGGCACATTTGCTGGAGTAACATATCTTCCTCTTATATTTATGATAAAAATCCTTCTTATGGTTATGATTGGAGGACGTGGACAATTATATGGTGCAGTTGTAGGTGCATATTTTGTTGCTTTTCTTGAATATTTCCTGACTGGAATTGGACCAGTTCACTACGTAGTGTTCCCTCTTATATTGCTGATATTGCTCTTTATACTTCCAGAGGGCTTATATGGACTCTATCGCAAACACAGGTATAGGGAATATTATCCAACTATCAAAGTACGTAGGAAGGAAATTTAAGTTTACCGAAGGAAAGGAAGTTAGCTACGCATGCTTTTGAAGGTTGACAATGTTACTAAGACCTTTGGTGGGGTGCATGCAGTTAGAAACGTGAGCTTCTCCATCAATAAAGGTGAAACAGTGGGGCTGATAGGTCCTAATGGGGCAGGGAAAACAACTTTGCTAAATGTTATAGTTGGCACCTACAAAGCTGACTCAGGCAAGATTGAGTTGGATGGTAACGATATTACAACCAAACCGCCCTATAAGATATGTCATCTAGGTATAAGCAGAACATATCAGCTCCCTCAGGCGTTCTGGGATTTAACAGCAATTGCCAATGTTGCTGTTGCTGGACTTTGTGGCAAACACAGACCCGATATGAGTTACGGTGATGCAATGCTTGAAGCATCCCATTGTCTTGAACTTGTTGGTTTGTTTGGAAAGAGGAACATATTGGCAAGAGACCTAACATTATATGAGTTGAGGACTCTAGGGTTGGCAAGAGCATTGGCGACTACACCAAGACTGGTATTAATTGACGAAGCCATGGCTGGGCTAAATCCGGGAGAAGCCTTACGTGCTGTGAAACTAATTAGGCGTCTAAAAGAGGAGTATCACCTAACAATATTCTGGATTGAGCACATAATGAAAATTATAATGGAAGCCGCAGATCGAGTTGTAGTGCTCAATTACGGCGAGAAAATTGCTGAAGGACCTCCCAAAGAGGTGATTAACAATCCTACTGTGGTAGAGGCATATTTGGGGAAAAAACATGCTTAAAATAGAAAACCTTAGCGTAGCCTACGGGATTGTGCAAGCACTTTATAATGTAGATTTTGACGTAGGGGCAAATGAGTTCGTAGCTCTGCTTGGCTCAAATGGCGCGGGTAAGACAACGGTGTTGAATACTATCTCTGGGCTATCTAAAGCTATATCTGGAAATATCTCCTTCCTCGGTGAGCGCATTGAGAACTTGTCCTCTAGCGAGAGGGTAAAAGCTGGAATTACCCAAGTTCCCGAAGGAAAGAGAATATTTCCTTATCTGACTGTGGTAGAGAATCTTATGATGGGAGCTTCTGGTAGACGTGAGACTTGGAAAAAGAAGCAGGATTCATTAGAGCAAATTTTCGCTTTATTCCCCATTTTAAAGGAGCGGAAAAAAGTTAGGGCTACCCTGCTGAGTGGAGGAGAACAGCAAATGCTTGCTGTCGGGCGTGGCCTCATGGCACATCCTAAACTACTCATGATTGATGAGCCATCGTTAGGATTGTCTCCGCGGGTTCTTTCAGAGATATATGACATTATTAAGGGTCTTCATAAGGAAGGGACTACCATATTGTTAGCTGAGCAAAATGTTGAGCAGGCGCTGTCGGTTGCTGATAGAGGTTATGTACTTGAAAATGGTCGAGTTTTGCTAGAGGGCTCTAGCAAAAAACTCCTTAACAGCGAGTACGTTAGGAAGGCTTATTTAGGCATTTAGGGGGTAGGAGAATTGACAGAGGATTATTTTTCGTTTACTAATCGTATTTTTAATCCATCAGAAAACTTCGACAAGCCTGAGGCTTTAAAGGGAATCAGGGTTCTCGACCTTACGCGCATAATATATGGACCTGTGGTTGCAAGATGGCTGGCACTATTCGGTGCAGAGGTAATTAAGGTTGAGGAACCTAGAGAGGGCGATGATTGGAGAACTGGAACATACTGGGCCAAATATTGGAAGGATTCATGCCCGTATTTTCAGTCGCTCAACCCAAACAAATACTTTGTAGGTATTGATTTAAAGACAAAAAAGGGGAAGGATTTAGTTTTCCAACTGGCTAAGATATCCGACGTGGTGGTTGAAAATTATAGAGCAGGGTTATCCGAAGCATGGGGGATCGGATATACCGCGGTTAGTCAGATTAACCCCAGAATAATTTATATCAGTTGCTCTGGGTATGGACAGTGGGGGCCGTTGAGGTTTTTCCCCAGTTGGGACCTCATAGCCCAATCGATGTCAGGTGTAGCGAGATTAACAGGCTTTCCAGGCAGGGATGGGTATAAACTTCAGGATTACTATGGGGATTTTCTCCCTGGGTTGCTAGGTGTAGTAGGTGTTTTGTCAGCACTTAACTACCGGGAAAAAACTGGGGAAGGGCAATACATCGACATGGCACAAGCAGAGGCATTAATGAGGGTAATGCCCAACTGGACATATATGAGCTTATTGGGGCAAGATCTGGGGCTTACAGGGAGTATAGATCCATCAATGGCACCCTCTGGTATATTTAAAACTAGTGATGAGAAATTCGTTGCGCTTGCAATAGCGACTGATGAACAGTTCGTGGCATTGGCTGAGGCCATGGGAAAGATAGACTTAGCTACAGATGAGAGGTTTAAAGAAACCTTCGAGAGAACAAAAGCGGAGAACGCTCAAGACATACATAAGCTTGTGGAAGAGTGGGTTAGAACCAAAGGGGAGGAGGAAATCATCGACCTGGCTAAGAGATATGCCTTTCCCGCTGGACGGGTAATGGATGACTGGCAGATAACTAATGATGATTGGAGGAGAGAAAGAGGAAGTATTGTAGAGATACAAGACGAAATGTATGAGGAAGGAACATGGGCATTACCCGCGGCAATGCTTCATAAAACTCCCGGGAGAATAAAGTCGCTTGCAAGACCACTGGGATACCATAATCGCTATGTTCTCAAGAAGCTTTTAGGTTTATCATCCAAGGAGATAGAAAAGCTTGAAAAGGAAGAGGTTATTGGCTATTGGGATAACAGAGTTGGTCAAAGACCTCCACCATTCTACAATATAGAAAAGGATCCTATGTTTAACTATGAAGGCGAGGGAGAAAATAATGGCGACACGTGAAACACCCCAGGTTTATTCACGGCATCTTACAGGGAAAAAGACGACAGAGCATCTGTTAAAGTTCAATGAGCTTTTGGTTAATATGATGGGGGATGTCAAAAATAAACCTGAAGCCTTGCGTGATATCACGGTTGTTGAACTCAGCCATGCTAGCTTCGCAGGAATTATAACTGCAACGTTGCTAGCTGAGTTTGGGGCAGAAGTCATAAAGGTTGAGCCTCCTGAAGGAGACCCAGCAAGAAAAATAACACCGTACGGAACAAATGTGAATGGCGTTGGGCTTCCTTTTCTAATGGAAAGTAGAAACAAGCGCTATATAACTTTAGATTTAGGTTGTGAGAAGGGGCGTAAAAATCTCAAAAAACTAGTCGGGGCGGTTGATGTTGTAATCGACACCTTTAAACCAGGATTATTGGATTCACTGGGGATAGGGTATAGGCAGTTGAGCCAGTTGAACCCTGGTCTGGTATACGTTGCAGTTTCGCCATATGGCCACTACACATCTAAGGCAGAGGAGCTTTCTAATATACCGGACACAGACTTGACTGCCCAAGCTGAATCGGGATATACGTTACTTTTCGGGGATCCTAGAGAACCTGAACCTTATAATTATCCTCTCAGAGCCGGGGTTTGGGCTGCATGGTATATGAGTGCTGCCTTAGCTGTCGCAGGTACGCTTACCGCTTTGTTTCACAAACAGAGATGCGGCGAGGGACAAATGGTTGACGTTGCAACTAATGATGCTATTACAGCCTGGCAAGCCTTTTCAGTCGTTTGGGGTTTCACTAATGAAGCGCCTCGCGCAAGGATAGGAGGGTTTGATTGGTGCTTATATCCATACGCATTCTTTAAGTGTAAAGATGGTTATGTGACTGTGGCAGCTGGCACTGATTCGGACTTCAGGGGGCTACTCAAGATTCTTGGCAGATGGGACCTAGAGGATGATTGGAGATACTTGTTTGACAGGATAGTAGATAATGTTGACAAGGCAGAGGAATTGAGGGTTGAGCTTGAAAAAATAACGATTAAATACTCGCGTGACGAACTTATGCGTAAAGCTCTTGATTTTAGTGCTAAGTCTGCACATGACAAGCTGCGTAGTGGTGGTTACCCAATAATTGTTCCAACCAAGGAGCCCAGAGAAGTCTTGGAAGAAAAGCACTGGAAAGTTCGTAAAACCCTTGTTGAGATAGATCATCCAATATATGGGAAATTTATCATCCCTGCATCTGTACCAAAAATGTCTCAGACTCCTCCGAGACTAAAGTGGATAAAATGTGCTATTGGTGAAGACAATGAGCAAGTTTATGAAAAGTATGCTCTAAGTAAGTAGAAATTAGGTATTTGTACAATTGATGTGATGACGGAGTGCGGTGGATTGAGAGCGTAGAGAAACGTGCATAATTAAGAAGGATATAGGTATGCTGAAAGAATACAATTTGGATGGAAAGGTAGCTATTGTAAGTGGGGCCGGTCGCGGCTTAGGTAGAGCCATAGCTTTGGCTCTCGCTGAGGCTGGTGCTGACATAGTAGTGGCAAGCCGGACATCGAGTGAGTTAGAGGAAACTGCTGTTGGGGTTCGGCAGGAGGGCCGTAAGTGTCTGAACATACCGGCGGATATAACTGATATAGAACAGGTAAAGAAGGTGGTAGAAAGCGCAATCTCTACGTTTGAGAGGGTAGATATATTAGTGAATAATGCAGGTATGACTTCTTACAAGACGTTAGTTCCCATGCCAGGTCTCGAGAAATTGCGCATTGCTAAAGTTCTGCCTAATCTAAATACGCCAATAAGTGATGAGGAATGGAACATGATTTGGAATACTAATGTGAAAGGCGGCCTTAATTGTACAAGGCTGGTGGTTCCTTTTATGATAGAACAAGGGAAGGGAAAGATTATTAATATCGTATCAACTGCTGCAGTAAAATACACTGCGCTACAGGGCATATACCCTGCTACTAAAGCTGCCGTGGTGGCCATTACTAGAAACCTAGCTAATGACTTGGCAAGGTTTAACATCAATGTTAATGCGATAGGGCCTGGAGGGGTTATGACTAAGATGTTAGAAAGTGTATATTCCGATGAGGATGCAGCTAATAAATACCTTCGTATGGTTCCCCTTAGACGTTTTGGCAAACCCCGAGAAGTGGGATTGCTAGCAGTCTATTTGGCTGCTGATGCCTCTGATTACATGACAGGTCAGACCTTATATCTTGATGGGGGTTTGACTGCTTCATAAAGAAGGGCAACAAAACCACTGAGGTAGCTACCGCTTGGAGGTTTTTGGCCATTATCTATCGTGTCCTCAGCCAGCAGGGGCTGTATGATAGGAAGGTCAACAAACGAAGGGATTTAGCCCCGGTCGCTCTCACTGTCTCCTAGGTGATGCCTAGCGGTATCGAACTCTTTAGAAAGGTTAGAGGGACCAGGGAGCGAAGGTTATTATATGGAGGCTGCCTTTATGGATAGGAGGATGATCTAAACAAAAATAAATTGGGAGGAGAAAAAGGTCAATTAAAAACTTGAACTATACTTTCATAGGAGGAGGTAACTAGAACGCTATTATGGAAGAATATGATGTGGTCATAATTGGTGGAGGACATAATGGATTGATTGTTGCTGCATACTTAGCAAAGGCAGGCTTAGGTGTTTGTGTAGTAGAGATGCAAGATATGGTTGGAGGTTGCGTCATAACTAGAGAAGTAACCTTACCAGGCTTTAAGCATGACATTGCAGGAGCAATCCATATGATGATTCAGGCGAATCCCCTCATTCACAAAGATGAGCTAGGACTAAAGTCTAAATATGGGCTGCGATATGTTTTCCCGGACCCACCATGTGCTATTGTCTTTAGTGATGATGCCCCATTAGTTATATATAGAGACATTGGACAGACCTATGACTCTATACGGCAATTTTCTGTAAAAGATGCGGATGCCTATTTGAAGTTTTGTGAATATTCTAAGCAAACGTTGGCACCTGTGGGAATAGGCATGTTCTCTACGCCACCAGGCTTTGGGGCTATGATGTCATTCTTGGATGCAAGCGAGGGAGGAAGACAATACATGAAGGTGCTCCTCTCAAGTGTTCAAGATATTGCAGAGGAATGGTTTGAAAGTAAACAGATGAGAGCTGCATTTGGCAGATGGGCTTCAGAGGAAATGATTGGACCTCGTGAAAAAGGCACTGGGCTCTATGTAGGTAGTTGGCCTCTATTTCATACTTGGGGGTTTGGTTTGCCAATTGGAGGCTCAGGAGCATTGAGTGAAGCACTCGCAGTTTGTATAAGGGATAATGGAGGAACAATTAAGCTCTCTTCTACGGTAAAACGAGTTAAAGTTGAAGCCGGGGCAGCAACGGGAGTTATCTTAGATAGTGGTGAGGAAATTAAGGCAAAGAAAGCAGTAGTTTCAAATGTCAACGTCAAACAGCTTTTTCTCACTATGGTGGAAGCAGATGAATTGCCCCCTGGCTTTCAATCGGAGGTTGGGCAGCTTAAGCATAGTACATTTGCACCGCTAGTCCAGGCAATTGCCCTTAATGAAGCGCCAAAATTTAAAGCTGGAGGTGATGTTAATAAAGCAGGTTTTGTTGAGATCAGCCCATATTGCCCAGAACTACTCAGAATTTATGACGACTATGCATACGGGGTTCCTAATGCTGGCATGCCAATTATGGGTATGTCTACTTTGTATGACCCAAGTCGTGCTCCTGAGGGGAAGCATACTCTATATCTCTACCACTATGAGCCATACAGTTTGCGAGAAGGGGGAGCAGAAGCCTGGGATAAGATGAAGCAAGAGATAGCAGATGAGGTTTTAGAAACAGCGCGCAAGCATACTACCAATTTGGGAGAAAGTAATATTCTCGGGAGGTGGATAGCAAGCCCGCTTGATTATGAACGAATGAACCCTGCGCTTATAAGTGGCGATATAGGGCATATAGGCTCATTTTTGACGCAATCTTTTGGGAACAGGCCTCTTCCTGGTTGGGGGCAATACAAAACACCTGTGGAGCATCTATACATGAGTGGGGTAAGCACTCACCCTGGAGTAGGTATAAACGGAGGAGGCAGAGCAACCGCTAGACAGATTATGGAAGACTTGGGCATCGATTTCAAAAAGGTGATGGCTAAATAGGATTCGGGTGGAAAGGAGCCTTAGAAGCGTGAAAGTGCGAAGTGAAACGGGGGACACAGTTGCTGAGTTTAGTTCTATTAGTCGTGTGAGTGACAAGATAGTTGTAGACGCAAAGTTATTGGGTTCGATGCGCATGGATTTGGTACTCACGTTTGAAGATATTCTCGATGCCATGAAGCTGTTTTTCTCATGGGGAGTAATTTCTTATGTCTTACTTGTGCCCTGCTTTGTTGTGAGACGATTATTTCGCAAAATACAATTTAAAGGAAAGGAGTAGAGATGCGCGAGGAAATTTCCAGTAATTATGATGTAGTAATTGTGGGGTGTGGGATTGCAGGTTCAATTGTTGGGGCGATACTAAGTTCCCTGGAGCACAGGAAGGTTCTTATATTGGAGCATTCGCCGGTGATTGGGGGGCGTGCTATTTCATTTAGAGGTGATGAGATTCGGGATGCTGGAGACTTTAAGAGGATTTTGGGTTTGTCTGCGAATGCGTGGGTTAGTGAGAGAAGTGAACCAGAGCTCTCTGAGATGATAAAGAGACGGCTTTTAGACGGCTATGTTCTTGAAGCTGGTGGGCGTGGTGCATGGTATACTAATAGAGGCAGAGTCAGCCATGCCCTAGCCGCATTTAACAAGCCTTCGATTTTCTACCCTAATGTAGGCTTTGTTTGGTACGATCACCAATGGAAACCACACAAGGTGGTTAGGGGAGTTAGATATGGGTGGATGACCGAAGAAGATTATACCGAGATGGTCAAGGTTCATAAGCGTAAGCTTCAGGTACGCACGATAGCAGAAGCAGAGAAACTTGACCGGGTGACCTTGAAGGATTGGCTTCAACAGATAACGAGTAATGAGAAGGCATTAGAATTTCACTATGCCATGGGCACATTCCAGTCGATAATAGATGATCCGGCTCTCAACAGTGCTGGAGAGAACCTAAAATGCTTTTTGCAGGTTCAGGAGACAGGTGTCCATATAACTCACGGTTCTTGGGGTTTTGCTGGGGATCCGGGGCATCGATTTATCCCGGAGGGTTTTGCTGCTGTTGTTAGAGATAATGGGGGGCAAATTGTCACTAACGCGAAAGTGAAAGAGATATCTGTCCAAGGAGGTGAGGTCACAGGGCTTATTGCGGAGATTGGAGGTGAGGCAGTAGAAATAAAGGCTCCCGTGGTAGTTAGCACTGTTCCACCAAAAGCCATGCTCAAGCTGCTCCCTCAGGGAGTACTTCCAGATGATTTTGTAAGGCTATGTGAGAGAGTGATCAATACCTCGATGATCGGTGGACAATTTGGGTTAACGAAACCGCTTAGCGATTTTTGTGAGGTAGAAGCAGATGCCAGGGCTTTCTATCATACTGCGATGCTGATACCAGAGAGCAGTGGGCTTTTTAGGGGCAATGTTCCTCTCGATGCAGGCACTGTTTCCCAAAATGCCCCCACGGTAGCCCCAGCAGGGAAGTATCTCGCTCTTATGTCCAGTAGTGTTCTAAGTGACGAAGCACGTGACCAGAAGAAGGTTAATATAGTAATAGACAAAACACTGGAGTTTATGGATACAGCCTTTCCCGGATGGTGGGGTGCGTTGGAGTGGATGCTATTCACTGTGGGAGAATCTGCTATGTGTTGGAGACATCCCGAAGATGAGAACCTAGATATAAAGTGTCCTTCTGTTGATGGGCTATATTTTGCTGGAGATGCTTTTGGGGAGCGAATCAATGCGGGAGGGGTAGAGTCTGCTACACACTCAGGGTTTATTTGTGCAAGTGCTATCGCAGGCAAGGACTACTTGGAGATGTTACCACCAATCTTTCGGTGATAACGACTATCAATGTGAAGAAATCATTTTAGTGCTAAGTAAAAGCGATTTGACAGGGTGGCTTATAATTAAGTAAGATATTTTTTTGAAAATTGGCAATGGTGTGATTGGTTCTCAGTCGATTTCTGCTAAGTTCCTCTCAAATAGTCTCATGGCACAAGCAGGGCTAGTCTTGGTCAGGTGTTGACTTAATTGACTGTAACGGAGGAATTATGAATCCGACTTCTAAATTATCCTTCAAGTTCTGGAAAACGGTAATTGAAACTCTGTTTAGAATCATGACCCGCTTCGAGATAAGGAGCAGGGAAAATTTGCCGGCTACCGGTCCAATTATCGCCGTCTGCAACCATCTTAATCTGATAGACCCGGCCTTACACATAATTAGCATCCTCCCCCGTGACAGCATCTTCATGGCCAAGGAAGAGCTATTTCGTTACTGGCCCATCCCCATCTTCCGTATTCTAATGGATGCTGCTGAAGCCTTTCCAGTACGCCGTCGTGGAACCCCTGAGGAAAGGGAGGAGGCAATGAGGCATGCAGAAAGGGTACTGGCAGAAGGACTTGTCTTTGGCATATATCCAGAAGGCACACGAAGCCGTAGCGGCAAGCTTAAAGAGGCTTATCACGGTACCGCAATTATTGCCTTGCGCAGCGGGGCTCCCCTTATCCCTGTTTGTATTTGGGGAACGGAGAAGCTTAGAGGAATCGGCTGGTTAAGTCACCCAGAGGTAACCATAAATTTCGGTAAGCCTTTTATGCTCCCACCCATCGAGGGTGAGGCAACCGAGGACCAGCTGAAATCGCTAACCATGTACATAATGAAACAACTTGCTGCTGTCCTTCCCCCTGAGTATCGAGGCAAATATGAGCCAGGTGAGCTGCCTGTTGGGGTTGA
>QYPU01000110.1 GCA_007280145.1 Dehalococcoidia bacterium
CCCTTCTCTCTGGCAATCTCCACAATTTGATTGAAGATGTTGGTGAACAGTTCCTCACCCAGGCGATCACGAAAGCGGGTAAGACTGGAAGAGTCGGGAGGAGGCTCATCTACAGCAAGTCCCACAAACCACTTTAAAACCAGGTTGAAGTTGACCTCTTCCTCTACACGACGGTCAGACACATCGTAGAGAAACTGGAGGAAGATGATATTGAACATCATCTCTGGTTCATAGGCAGGCCTGCCGAAATCTGGGGGATAGATATCTCGGCAAAGCTCGTTGACGAAGGAGAAGTCGACGGCTTTATTCAGAAGCTTGAGGAAGTGGTCCTCGGGGATTGCCCGATCATAGATATGGTTGCCGTAGAAGGAAAGCTGCCTTGATTTTACCTTTCAGCATCAGATATACTCCTCTATAGATTTGCTTCAGTGTATGATAACTTAGAATAGAGGTTAGCTCAAGGGCAAATCTTTGACCTTTTCAGCATTCTCTGGAGGGATTGTTGAGCGATTTCTCTGAAAGCATTCAAAGAGCGGCTACGCTACAAATAGAATAAGGACAATTCTGGAATATAGAGAAAAGGCAAAGTTAGTAATCGACGCGTAAACTTGGTTAAACTGAGAGGTTTTTGGAAGTCCTAAAATGTCTCGGAAAACAGTTAATCGAAACTGGTACAATCTGGAACTGGCTGAAGTTGTAGACTGCTTCAATTCAAGCTTGAGTGGATTAAGCTCAGAGGAAGCCCAAAAGCGGCTGGCTCAATGTGGTCCAAATGAACTGGTAGCGAAGGAGAAAATCTCTGCCTGGGCGATTTTTCTTGAGCAATTCAAGAGCTTCTTAATTATCATCCTCCTTGTTGCTGTAGTCCTGTCAGTTATCCTGGGGGAGGCAGCTGATGCCATTCTTATCGCTGTCATTGTCGTATTTGCCTGCGGCTTGGGCTTTATCCAGGAATATAGAGCCGAGCAAGCTATAGAAGCCCTAAAGAAAATGGCAGCAGCTACAGCATCGGTACTTAGAGATGGCAAGGAAATAGAAATACCTGCCCGAGAAGTGGTACTCGGGGATGTAATCCTCCTCAGGACTGGCGACCGGATACCCGCTGATGCCCGCATTATTGAGGCTATCAATTTGAGAACAGACGAGGCATCTCTAACCGGAGAATCTGTTCCTGTAGAGAAGATAAGCGACCCATTAGAGGGCGAAGAAAATGTTGGTGATAGGCGAAATATGGTATTTACGGGAACTGCGGTAGTCTATGGCAGAGCTAAGGCTATTGTAACTGCTACTGGAATGGCTACAGAATTTGGCAGGATTGCTGGCATGCTCCAAGAAGTCAAAGCGGAGCCGACTCCCCTACAGATAAACCTTGACAAGGTGGGAAAGTGGATTGGCATCGCCGCCTTAGCCTTATGTTTTATTCTGGCCGGCTTTGGCATCATGAGGGGACATGGGATTCTGGAAATGTTCATCTGGGGGATAGCCTTAGCAGTAGCTGCAGTTCCTGAGGCTTTGCCGGCTGTGGTGGTAATCAGTTTAGCGCTTGGCGTCCGGCGGATGGTAAAGCGCCATGCTCTGATGAGAAGGCTTCCGGCAACAGAGACCTTGGGTTGTACCACATTTATTTGCTCAGACAAGACCGGCACTCTAACCCAGGACCAGATGACAGTACGCCGCATTTATGTAGACGGCAAGCTCATCGATGTCACCGGCGGCGGTTACGACCCTAGAGGTGAGTTCCATCTTGGTGGCAAAATTGTTGAGCCAGGTCAAGACGTGGCCCTAAAAACACTACTTATGGCAAGCAGTCTATGCAATGATACCTCTCTGAATTCGGTTGACGGCATATGGCAGATTAAAGGCGACCCCACTGAGGGTGCTTTTGTGGTAGCCGCGGCTAAAGCCGATTTATGGCAAAAAGAACTCAATAGCCGGTTGCCTCGCATCAGTGAAATTCCGTTCTCATCAGAAACAAAAAGGATGACAACTATCCATAAGACACCTCGAGGCAAAATTGCCTACTCCAAAGGGGCACCGGAAATAATTTTGGGTTCGTGTAACCGTGTCTTCAGCGACGGGGGGGAAACAGAGTTAACCGATAATGATAGGAATAATGTTCTTTCTGTTGCTCAGGCAATGGCGGGTGATGCCCTCCGGGTTTTAGCCGTGGCATATAAGGAGCTCCCCGATACCACTGGCGTAACGGAAACCATAGAACAGGATATGGTTTTTGTTGGTCTTGCTGGCATGATTGACCCGCCTCGGGAAGAAGTTAAGGAGGCGGTAAAGCTTTGCGACCAGGCCGGCATAAAGTCAGTAATGATAACCGGGGACCATAAGTTGACCGCGGTAGCTATTGCTAAGGAGTTAGGCATACTCAAGGAGGGCATTGCACTAACCGGGGCTGAAATTGATAACCTGAGTGATGAGGAGTTTGAAGCTTTAGTTGAAAGAATAGAGGTCTATGCTCGGGTCTCACCAGCCCATAAGTTGCGAGTTATCGAAGCCTTGGCTAAAAAAGGACATGTGGTGGCTATGACTGGAGACGGGGTAAATGATGCTCCAGCCCTGAAGAAAGCTGACATTGGTGTCGCTATGGGTATCACTGGCACTGATGTTACTAAGGAAGCTGCCGATATGATTCTTACCGATGACAACTTTGCCTCCATCGTAGCCGCTGTTGAGGAGGGCAGGGGTATCTTCGGCAATATTAAAAAATACCTGATGTATTTACTTTCATCCAACGTCGGAGAGATATTAGTAATGGCGGGTGCCATCCTTTTTGGCCCGTTAATCGGCCTCCCTTACGGAGCCATACCTCTGGTTGCTGTTCAGATTTTGTTTGTAAATCTGGTCACGGATGGCTTACCAGCTCTTGCTCTGGCTGTTGACCCGGCTGAGCCAGATATTATGAGACAAAAGCCACGTCCACGGAGCCAGGGCATCTTTACCAAGCCAGTAGTAATGCTTATTGTCATTGGTGGAATATGGTCAGGTCTGGTAAATCTGGGGATATTTACATGGGCGCTAGATGTAGGCAGGAGCATGATAGAGGCGCAATGCTTTTGCTTCCTTACCCTTATCATCATACAATTCTTTAAAGCTTACAACTTCCGTTCGGACAAGAAGTCTATATTCGCTATTGGTATGTTTAAAAATCAGTGGCTGAATCTGGCTATAATTTCACAAGTTCTGCTTATGCTCGTGATTATTTACGTGCCATTCTTGCAAGGGCTATTTCGGACCTTTTCCTTAAATGCCTTTGACTGGATGCTTGTTATCCTGTTAGCCGGGACCATCTTTCCAGTCTTAGAGATAAGCAAGGCCATTATCAGATGGCAGGAGAGAAAAGTATCGCAGACTGTGTCTTGATGCTGTCCAGAGTTGCTAACAATAAAACTGGCACAAGTTGACTTTTGAGGTAGGACATAGCAAAATGACCTTCGCATTGAGAATATAGAGGTAGAGTCCGGTCCTTGTGACTTAGAAAAGGAGGCATTATGCTCACAGTGTCAGAGGCTATTCGCGAGCGTAGAAGCATACGTAGCTTCCGAAGCGACCCCGTGCCCGATGAGGTGATTCACCAGATGCTTGAGGCAGCGCGGCTTGCCCCTTCGGGAAGTAATCGACAACCTTGGCGGTTCATAGTGGTCACCGATGCCACAGAGAAAGCGAGGCTTCGTAAGATATGCCTGGATCAAGCTTTCATTGAAGAGGCGCCAGTCGTGTTTGTTTGCTGTGCAGATGTGACAGCCTACTCCCAGGCCTTGAGAAAGAAACGTTCTCAGGAGTTCATTGACTATGGTGTGACGGAGACCTTGTCCGGTCGGTTTGCCGACCCAGCCTTTCAGGCTTTGTTACTTGCTGAGCCGGATCCAGACCTCAGGACATTTTTTCCTGCAGCAGTGGCAAATACCTACATTGCCATCGAGCACATGGTCTTAACAGCTATAGCTTTGGGCCTGGGTACCTGTTGGGTGGGAGCATTGGGCAACGAAGGAGAAATAGATGCGTTTTTCGGTCTTCCAACCACCATGGTGGTTGTCGCTGTCTTGCCTGTTGGCTACCCTACGATGATACCACCACCGCGCCCCCGCATCTCGCTGTCGGAGATTCTACTACGGCCCCTGCCGGCACCCAGCAGATAGCGTTTGGTCAGCCTCGCAAAAGAGAAGATTGTTGCATTGCCAGAATCCATGCGAGTTGTAAGCAGCCATCGCTGTTTAAAGCCATATCAAACCTGGGCTGTATCCGGGTCGTTGGATGTTATGGATGGATTAGCTGTTTCGGCACAATTTGAAAAAGATTAGAAGGCTAAAGTCCCAGTTCGGCAGCTATATTTTCTCGATGGAAGTCAATGCCTCCAGCAGCAAACTCTGCTGTTTTGACACGCCGGTAATAGAGACCAATATCGTGGTCAAGGCTAAACCCGATAGCTCCATGAGTTGTGATGCCATCGATACAAATCCGCTGGTATGCTTCACTTGCTTTTGCCTTGGCTATGGAAATTTGCAATTGAGATAGCGAGCCAACGTTTATTCCCCAGGCTGCTTGATAGAGAAGATATTGAACCCCGTCAACATCAATGAGCATATCAGCTAGTTTATGCTGAATCGCCTGGAAAGAACCAATAGGTCGGTCAAACTGAACCCTTTGCTTTGCATACGTGCTGGTCATGTCTAGAACAGCCTGACATGCCCCTGATATCTCAGCACACTTTAAGATGGCGGCTCTTTGTAACATAAAGTCTACTATATGCCAGCCCTGGCCTGCGTCCCCTAGGATACTATTTTTAGATACCCTGACCTTATTGAAACTCACCTTGCACTGTCTGTCCCCGGCTATAGTCGGGATTACCTCCATCCCTAGACCGGTGTCTTTTGCATCAACTATAAACAGCGTAATTCCGTCTTCTGGACCTTTCCCCTCGCCAGTTCTGGCTACTACCAGGAGGTAATCAGCTATGTGAGCGTCAGAGACAAAGAATTTGTCACCTTCAAGAATATAGTCCTCGCCTTCTAACTTGGCACGAAGTTTTATCTCAGAGGCTCTATAACTGCCTGATGACTCGGTTAAGGCTAAAGCCCAAATTGTCTCACCCCTGGCTATTTGGGGAAGAAACCTTGATTTTTGCTCAATAGTGCCATACTCAAGTATAGGCAGAGCACAAAAGGCAATAGTGGAGAAGAAAGGCCCAGGGAGAATATTTCTCCCCATCTCCTCCATTAAGATAACTAAATCCATAAAGCTTGCATTTATTCCTTCGTACTCCTCGGGAAAGACAAGCCCCATCCATCCTAGCTTCGCCATATTATGCCACATCTGTGGGTCATACCCTTTTTCATCTTTCTCTAGCTCTCTGACCTTAGTTTTAGGGCATTCCCTGCTGAGAAAATCCCTGGCTAAAGTCCGGAGCATCTCCTGCTCCTCTGAAAAGTTGAAGTCCATGGCAGCCTCCTGTAAGCTTCTAATACGATTTGGGTAAACCCAGCCCAAATTGACCTATAATATTTTTTTCGATTTCATCAGTGCCAGCAGCGATTGCCTGGCCAGGGAAACCCAAGTACGCGCTTTGTA
>QYPU01000039.1 GCA_007280145.1 Dehalococcoidia bacterium
ATCAGCAGCGACCCAGGTAATATTGTCTCCTTCCCCTGCAATCCTTCCGCCACCAGCGGACCACCAGTAGTTTCAAGCACCGCCATCAGCATCAGCAGCTGCACAGGAAATCTGGCGCTCAGTCGAGGTGGTAACGTCCCTTTCGGCAGTAATAGAGTGAAGGACGGGAGGCTGGTTCTCCGGTTCCGGTGGGGGTGGTTCGGGTGGAGGGGAGAGTAGCGTGCAAGCACTGCCAAGAAGCAGCACTATGATGATTAAGGAAACAGCTAGCTTAGGCCCAGGGTGCAGTCGTGCCATATTCAATTTGATTCTTCTCATTGAAGTCCTGCCTGGCTGTTTTGATGCTTGGCTCCATTCCTCTTTTCTTTGAGCTTAACTGCCCATCGTGGTGAAGATAGAAAACCGCCCGGATGCACGAATATTATAGTTAAAGCAAGCGCGAAAAGGACGATATCGATGCCCAGTGATTGAAGGGGAGATAGTGCTCCCAGTATCTCCTCCAATTTGCCAAAACAAAGGGCGCACTCGGGGAATTCATCCATACCCTGGCTGAGCATCCAGGAATTATTTGCCATAAAGGCTGAGATAAGTGGCAGGCAACAAACAGCCCAGAGCCGTGGCCAAATGCCAAAAATTAGAAGGATGCCTAAACCTGTTTCTACCCAGGGGAGGCCGTAACCGATAAAAAGAGCCACTTTTGGCGTCATGAAAAATACCGGAATAAGATTATCGATAAACTCGGTTTCTTGTGGCAGGTTAGAGAACAACTTACCGAGACCAGATGCCAGCAGAGTCACTCCCAGAAGGATGCTGGCCGCCAGGCTTATTCTGGCTCTTACTCGCTGCTGCTCCTTCGTAGTGTTATCAGGCATTACGCTAACCTCCTAATTGCTAGCACTTGACTTGACAGTAATTATAGACTACACTGGTTATTGTATGCAAAACCTGGTTTGGTGCTGTTTCTTGATTCGGCATCCTCTTATAGTGGGGAGATCAAGTTGCTGAGAGTGTTGCTCTTAGCTATTTGTATATGGAGGTCTTGAGCCATAGAGACTGCAGCAGAAACGGGGCATAGTTATCTTTTAAGAAGGAGGCGCAGATGGCTCTAGAGGACAAGACCTTGACTTGCAGAGACTGCGGTGCGAGTTTCACTTTTACCGTGGGTGAGCAAGAGTTTTATCAGTCGCGAGGGCTGCAAAATGAGCCTAGTCGATGCCCGGAGTGTCGGGCATCTAGGCGACAGGGTCGCTATCGGGGTGGGGGCTATGGTCAACCGAGGACAATGTATTCAGCGGTATGTGCTAATTGTAACGCTGAATGCGAGGTGCCCTTTGAACCCAGAGAAGATCGACCAGTCTATTGCAGTGCCTGCTACGCGGAAATGAAGCAAAACCACTAAACTGGATGGTATCCCTCTCAGTAGTCTCTCCGCTGAGAGGGTTCTATTTATAAACTACCGCTGAAGTTGCGGCTTATTTTGTCTAAATGACTACCGGTGTTTGTAAGATAAGGCTTCATCTTCCAGGAAGTCAGTCACTCAAAGGCAAGCGGCGAATAATAAAGTCTATTATCTCTCGACTTCGGAACCAGTTTAACATCTCTGTCGCTGAAGTAGATGACCAGGACCTGTGGCAGCTAGCGACTCTGAGTATAGCCTGCGTCAGCAACCATAACAAGCATGTTGATGAGATTCTATCGAAGGCGCTGAATTTCATCACTCAGAATTACCCGGAGATAGAAGTCGTCGACCACGAGATAGAGATTTTGCATGGTCTTTAGAGAATGGCTGTTTAATGGCTTGGAATGTATGTTGATGCCTTTCTTCACCATCTAACGACGTTACCTGATTATAAGCAACAGGTTGTCCACATTCAGCGTATACCCCCTCGGGGTGCCAAATCTGGCAAATTGGACAGGCCTCTCCATCCCATTCTTCAATCGCGTCTTGAATCTTTGGGCATATCATCCTTGTATGCCCATCAGGCGAGGGCGGTCAATGAATCTCGTTGTGGTGAGAATGTAATGGTAGCCACAGCCAGCGCCAGTGGTAAAACCTTGTGCTATAACTTGGCGGTATTAGAGGCGATCTTGGATGAACGGAGTAGTAGGGCTTTGTATCTTTTCCCAACAAAGGCTCTAGCCCAGGACCAGCTACGAAGCTTGAATCAGCTAGCTTGCCCTGAGATTATTTCCCTGGGTGAGTGTGCTACCTTTGATGGCGACACACCACAGCCGGAGCGAGCTGAGATAAAAAGGAGAGCCAGGATTGTGCTTACCAACCCTGATATGCTTCATCTGGGCATTTTGCCTAACCATAAATCCTGGTCGAGATTATTTAGTAGATTAAAATATGTCGTAATAGATGAAGCCCATGTTTATCGCGGAGTTTTTGGCTCTCATGTAGCCAATGTTTTGCGCCGGCTACGCCGGCTTTGTGCCTTTTATGGCTCTAACCCTCAATTTATTTGTTGCTCAGCGACTATTGCCAATCCTGCGGAGCATATTGAGAAGCTGGTCGGGTTGCCTTTTGAGGTAATCAGTGAGGATGGCTCGCCTCATGGTGGCAGGTCTTTTATCTTCTGGAATCCACCGTTTATAGATGAAGCTAAAACCAGCCGACGTAGCTCTAATAGCGAGGCCACCTTTCTTTTTACCGAGCTTATTCGGAATAATATTCGCAGCCTGGTCTTTGCTCGAACTCGCAAGTTGACTGAGCTCATTTACCTTTATAGCCGGGAGCAGGTGGGTTTTCCTTTGGCTGAGCAAATCAAGCCTTACCGGGCGGGTTATCTTCCCGAAGACCGGCGGCAGATTGAGCGGGAGCTGTTTAGCGGCCATCTCCTCGGGGTTGTGGCTACTACTGCTTTAGAATTGGGGATTGATATCGGTGACCTTGAAGCTACAGTGCTTGCCGGCTATCCGGGGAGTATTGCCAGCACCTGGCAGCAAGCGGGTCGGAGTGGTAGGGGGGTCGGTGGCTCGTTGAGCTTTCTTATCGCTCAGGATAATCCACTTGACCAGTATTTTATGCATCACCCCAGCTACTTCTTTGGCAAGAATTTTGAGAATGCCCTGATAAATCTGGGAAACGTCAATATTCTGAAGCCTCATCTCCTTTGTGCCGCCTGGGAGAAACCTTTGGGTGGTAGTGATAGCAGGTTTTTTGGCACTGCTTTTGATGGAGCAGTCTCTGAGTTGGAAAAGGAAGGTAGGCTCAGGAAGGGTGTTGGGTGGTGGTATCTTTCCCCTAGCATTGCCCATCCTGCCCAGGAAGTCAATATAAGGTCTACCTCAAACAAGAACTACGCCATTATTGATGCTTCTCGAGGCTACGAGTTGCTGGAGACGGTAGAAGCCAGCGTTGCCTTTTTGCAAATACATCAGGGAGCTATTTATCTCCACCAGGGTGAGTCTTATCTGGTAAACGAACTCGACCTTGAGAGGCGTGTTGCTATAGTAACCCCGGCTACCATTCCATATTACACTCAAGCTAAGGAATTAACCGACATCAGGATTCTGAAAACCGAGCAGGGGAAGAGCTGTGCAAGTACAGAAGTCTATTTTGGAGAGGTGGATGTGACTAGCACAGTGGTCGGCTTTAAGAAGAAGAAGCAGTTCACTGAGGAGGTTATTGCTGAAGAGCCTCTTGATTTACCGCCTCAACGCTTTTTCACTCAAGCTCTGTGGTTTGACCTGCCACAAGGAGCTATTGACCAGGTAACTGAGAAAGGGCTTGATTTTGCTGGCGGCTTACATGCTACTGAGCATGCATCCATCGCTATGCTGCCTCTTTTTGCTTTGTGTGACCGCAATGATATCGGTGGTGTCTCCACTCCCTTCCATCCCGACACTGGGAAGGCCCAAATCTTTATCTACGATGCCTATCCTGGTGGGATTGGCATTGCTGAAAAGGGCTTTGAGATAATAACAGAGCTATGGTCAGCCGCCTTGAGGGCAGTTGAGGAATGCCCATGCCAGGAGGGTTGTCCTAGCTGTGTCCAGTCGCCTAAATGCGGCAATAACAATGAGCCTCTGGATAAAAAGGCAGCCCTGATACTGCTTCGGGGGCTGGTAGGCATATAGGGGCGTTTTTCTAACTCTGATGTAGTGCAACCTTTTAAGATCGCCAAGCTGGCCAGAAATGCAAGTGTGGGGAAAGCGAGCAGAGGCTTTACCGCCTTTGGGTATATTAGAGCATCAGCTCCAATGAAGCCTGGAGCGGATGCTCCAGGCTTCCCTACTATGCTACTATAGGCGGCTTCAAGACATGGCGCTACATAATGCAATATTGTTGCATTTACAATAGCAGTATTATATAATAAACCCTGATTATGCCTGAGATTCAAGGTGCCATACGGGTTTTACGAGCTAAGGGCTACAAGGTGACTCAGCCTCGGAAGCAGGTGCTTAAGGTTTTGACACAGGCGCAGAAACCTGTCTCACCTTATGACGTGCAGAAAATTCTACAACAAAGAGGTGAGCATCTGGACCATGTCACCATCTACCGTATACTTGATTTGCTTTGCCTGCTTAATCTGGCTCACAAAGTGTTGTTATCGGGTGGATTTGTGAAATGTGCTCTGGGTGACGAGGAAGGCTGCCATCGCTTTATGGTATGCCGCCAGTGTGGTGCTTTTCAGGAGTTTGCGGATAAGTCATTATGTGAAGAGGAAAATGAACTTGCCTGGCACCTGGGTTTCCGAACTGAGCAGCACTTTTCCGAGTTTTTCGGGCTTTGCGCTAAGTGCCAGGGATAGCTTTTAGATGCTTTGATTCTATTTTTTATCTGGTGAATTCTTGTGATTAAGAGAATAGCAGTTGAGCTAGGAAGACATGCCCCCTTTACTGTTCTTGGAGCAGCTTCAGGGATTATCGTCATGGCTATCGTAGTTTTTGCCAACGTCGCCTCAGGGATTTCTGAGGCTGTTTTTTATACCCTGCATCCCGTCCATGTTGTATTGAGCGCAGTTGTGACCACAGCGATGTATAAACGATATGGTGAAGGTAAACTTTGGGCGTCGATTTTGATTGGTTATACAGGCGCAATTGGCATAGCTACGTTAAGCGATGCAGTAATCCCTTATCTAGGAGGAGCTTTGCTTCATATCCCGATGCAATTTCATGCGCCTTTTGTTGAGACTACAGAGATGCCCTTTATTGGAATTGCAAAGTGGCAGATTGTAAATTTTGCAGCAGCCCTCGGAATCGCAATCGGTTATTTAAGGCCTACAACCAAATTTCCGCATGCTGGGCATGTGCTGTTAAGTACCTGGGCATCGCTATTCAACTTCACTGCATTCGGGGTAGCGAACTGGATTCCCTTGATTCCTTTTATTTTCTTGTTTCTATTTCTTGCAGTCTGGCTTCCTTGCTGTCTGAGTGACATAGTATATCCTCTCTTTTTCCTGAGGACTGATAAGCATTAGTCCGGGGGGATTAAACCCAAGCTGTAATTGCATAATCTAAGGTAGCTTGGACTTTCTCGATTGCATAGGGATCTATTTAGGAGAACGTTCATTAGTGGAAGGTTGTCACTCTGAGCGAAGCGAAGAGTCTATAAGAGAGATTCTTCGCCCTTAGGGCTCAGAATGACAAAGGACGAGCCCCCCTAAACAACCTTTATTTGGTCACTTTGCCCTGCTCTTAGGTGGTATGCTAATATAGCTGAAGTCTGCGATGTTGTGTTGATATGTCTAATTTGCTAAATAAAACCGAGCAGGGTGTAAGGCGTAGCCGGGAAGCCTGGTTTGGCAGGATATGCCGTCTTTTCGACCGAACTACAGTTGCGGAAGAGACCTGGGATGAACTGGAGGAGTTGCTTATTTCTGCGGATGTTGGTGTGGCTACTACACATAAGCTTATTGGGAGGGTGAAGCAGCGAGTTAGAGAAGAGAAGCTGAATGAGGGTTCGCAGATACGCTCAGCTTTGAAAGAGGAGATGGTGGGACTGCTGAGAGTTGATGTGGAGTCGAGGGCTGTTTCTAAGCAGGACAGTTGCCGACTAATTCTGGTAGTTGGGGTGAATGGGTCGGGCAAGACGACGAGCATTGCCAAACTGGCCCATGACTTTAAGAATGAGGGGAAGAGGGTCATTTTAGCTGCCGCAGATACTTTTAGAGCTGCGGCCGTTGACCAGCTTAAGCATTGGGGTGAGCGAGTGGGAGTGGAGGTCGTTGCCCATCAGCCTGGTGGCGACCCGGGAGCAGTGGTTTTTGATGCCCTTCAAGCAGCTCAAGCTCGGCAGGCTCAAGTAGTCATAATTGATACCGCTGGGCGTCTCCATACCAAGTTTAACCTTATGGAAGAGCTTAAAAAGATAAAGCGTGTAGCTATCAGGTATAACTTGTCTCAAGAAGTGCTGCTGGTAATTGATGCCACTACTGGTCAGAATGGACTGGCTCAAGCTCGACATTTCACTGAGGCAGTGGGGGTGAGTGAAGTTTTCCTGGCTAAGCTTGATGGTACTGCCAAAGGGGGAATAGTATTGGCGATTTGCGATGAGCTGGGGATTCCTATTGCCTACATTGGAACTGGTGAGCAATTAGATGACATAGCTCCTTTTGATGCTGATGCCTTTGTTGAGGCAATTTTTTCTTAAGTAAGGGAGGAAATGATTACTATAGGAATCAATCCAGTTGTCTTTTGTCTTGGCTCCCTTGAGGTGAGGTGGTATGGGGTTATGGTGGTCTTGGCTATCGTGGCGATAATCTTCATCGCTTTGCATGAGGCGAGGAGGGTTGGTATTTCTGAAGAGCACATTTACAATGTCGGTCTATGGGCAATAATTGGTGGGGTAGTAGTATCCAGACTGGTTCACGTGATTGACAAGTGGGACTATTACTTAGCCCACCCCGGACAGATTATTGGTTTTGCAGGTTTGGCTATTTACGGAGCGGTTATCGGTGCCCTGCTGGCGATATTGATTTATAGCTGGGTTAAAAAGCTTTCCTTCTGGCAACTCGGTGATATTGCTGCTCCGGGGGCGATTCTGGGGCAGGCTATAGGCAGGATTGGCTGCACTATAAACGGTTGCTGCTATGGGTTACCTGCCTCTTTGCCCTGGGCGGTGGTTTATACTCACCCAGCTAGCTATGCTCTGCTTGGTGTACCGCTCCATCCCACGCAGATTTACCACTTGCTCTGGGATTTAGTAGTATTTGCTATAATCTGGCGGTTGCGCACTCGACTCAAGCCAAAGGGCTCATTGTTTCTTCTATGGTTGGCATTATATGCTGTCGGTGACCTTGGCATAAGGTTTGCCAGGGAAGGGGAGCCTTTCCTTTTCGGCATGCAGCAGGCTCAGCTGATTGGCATAATAATGTTGTTGGTAACAGTGCCCTGGCTTATTATCAGAATGCGACGAGCTAGTGTGGAGACCCCAGCTACTGAGTCTCTCAGCGAAGTCAGTCAGCCGGAGCAAAATCAAGAAGATTAAGTCGGAGATATTCATCCCTGTTCCACTGGTGCATCTCTAGATTGTAGACGATGTCCAGATAAGGGGTTATTTCCTGGGCGTAGCTACCCAACTTGAAGCCGATAGCGTCCCAAACTATGCCATCTTGCTTCAGTTTTAGCCCTAGATGCCCGCCTTGTCTGCCAATCGGGCGCTGGTCGACTACTTCAACATGGCGGCTGGCAAAGGTGGGCAATGGGTTGCCGCAGCCAAAGGGAGCTAGTTGCTGTATCTTTTTGAAAGTTTCCCCGGCGAAGGTAGACAGGGGGACCTGGGCCTCGATGTCTATATGGGGGCGCAGGTCGAGGCCAGCCAATTGGTCTTGAGCCAGGTTGAAGAGTCGCTGTTGTAGCTGGGCCAGGTTCCTGGTTGGTACAGTAAAGCCGGCGGCCTTGGTATGGCCACCAAACTTAGACAGAAGGTCATGGCAGTCTTCAAGAGCGGTCATGAGGTTGAACTCGGATATGCTCCGCCCGCTACCGCTACATGTCTCCGGGCCAGACCTAAAAATGATTACTGGACGGTAGAATTCTTCTGACAGTCTACCGGCGACAAGTCCCATAACACCCTGGGGGTAATCTTCGTCACCTGCTATTAGCAATGGAAGGTCAACCCCGGAGGTGACTATTCTTTCCCTGGCTCTATCTAGTAATTCGGCGACCAGCTGTTGCCGCTCGGCGTTTTTCTCCTCAAGTTCTGAGGCTAGTAAAGCAGCCTCCTGAGGATTTTCGGTAAGGAGCAATTGGTAGCTGGTGGTGGCATCATCGAGCCTGCCAGCAGCGTTAAGACGTGGCCCCAGACTCCAGGAGATACTTTCAGCGGTAAGGCCACCTGGCTTTAAGCCGGCGGAGCGTATCATTTCTTGAAGTCCAAGGCGTTCGGTATTATTGAGAAGTTCAAGCCCGCGCTTCACCCAATAGCGATTTTCGTCAATCAGTGGGACCATATCGGTTACGGTGCCTAGAGCTACCAGGTCTAATAACCTGTTTGCCAGTTCATCCCGGCCGCTATCTTTGATAAGGGCCTGAAGAAACTTGAAGGCGACACCTACCCCGGCGAGCTCGGTGAAGGGATAAACGGAATCACTTCGTTTGGGGTCGATTACTGCCTTAGCCGGTGGCAGAGAGCTTGGTTGAAGGTGGTGGTCGGTGATGATTATGTCTATTCCCATTCTCTGGGCTTTTTCAACTTCAGTAAAGGCGGTGATGCCGTTATCGACGGTAATGACCAGGCTGATGCCTTGTTTGCGAAGTTTCTCCAGAGCGGCTACTTGTAATCCATAGCCCTCGGAGATGCGGTGAGGGATGTAGGGAATAATTTTGCCGCCAAGCGCTGAAAGTCCTTGGACCAGGAGCGCTGTAGCTGTGATGCCGTCAGCATCGAAATCACCATAGATGGCGATTTTCTCACCGGAAAGCAGAGCCTGATAAGTTCTACTTACCGCTTGATGCATATCAGGAAGAAGGAAAGGGTCAACCTCCAGGCGCTTGTCAGCGTTCAGGAAAAGCTCGACCTGGGAAGGCTCTGAAACACCTCGGTTGTAAAGCAGTTGAGCTACTAGCGGATGAACCCCAACTGCAGCAATTGGCTGTTCTGCAGGAGGTAATAGGTTCCAATGAGTGTGGCTCAAGCTTGTGCCTTTTTCATGATTGACTTAGCTCAGAGTGCCTCGCCAATAACCTGGCGGTTTAGCTCATTAGCTCCGATATAAATCTGCATAATCTTGGCATCCCGCATGTGTTTTTCTACGCCTACTTC
>QYPU01000004.1 GCA_007280145.1 Dehalococcoidia bacterium
GGAAGATTAGGAATATTGTCAGTGATTTGCAAGCGCTTAAATCCACATATAGGTTCATAAATGATGCCAAGCTACAAGAAATCGAATCATTGCTAAAGAAGTTGGGGCGATTTGAGACAATAGCAACCTGTTGTTTATTGGACATCACTGTTGCGCAAGCCGGAGCACCAATCAATTTGTCTCGGAAGTTTGCCTACCTATTCCCCCTGGACCTGGGATATGAAATTGATTCGGTAGATTTAGGGCTAACAACAGCAGCTAGACCGGATTTCGTATTTGACAGAAAGATAATCGGCGATATAAAAAGTGGACAATATAAAGAATTTTGGAAGATAACTCTAGCAGCTTACGCCTTGGCCTATGAATCTGCCACAGGTAGAGACATGAACTTTGGCATAATATACCATGTCTCGGATAAACATCGTTTTAATGTTCCGGACCATAATAAGACGATGATTCTCCTGATTTCCAACGAACTAAGAATAGCATTCGCTAGTCAACGTAATCATAAATTCGGGATTTTTACTAATCACAATGATCCAGGATTAGCCGATAGACAAAAATATTGTAAAAATTGCATCTACTTTAGGGAATGTGAAAAGGATAGATAGTGTGAAGCACCCTGAGATGCCTGTATTGAAAATGCCCCCGAAATATATATGTGCGGCAATGCAAATCCTATATCACTATGGAGAGAATCGTAGCGAGTTACGAGAGCATGTACTCGCTATGTTCAATAGCACGGATGAAAAAAGCGTATTTAGAGGAATGTATGTGCCAACTATGAGAGCTCTCGGACTCACCATGGGATTTGGACAAGAAATACGATGTAGTTCTAATGGACGGCTTCTATTCGAAGCGTATTCAAAGAGCAATAATGAGGGTAAGCGCGTTCTTGGCAAACTGTTGGTTGAAATTGATGAAGACAACTACAATATCGTGGGTTTCCTAAAAAATCGATTTGTGACGGAATACAAGTCAATCGTCGAGTTCATTACACAGACGGATGTTTCTCTCGGACTAATTCCTCTGTCCGACACAGTTGCTAACGAAAGAATCCGAAAATTTATGAGATACTTAATCGAAGGCCGGATTGTCAAACAAGGAAACTCACAATACGTTTTAGACGAAGCTGGCTATCAACAAACCGAGGTTGATACCGATGTTATCAAAGTATCAGAGTTTTGGAATGTCCTTTTTACCTGCTATAATAGCATAAAGGAAATGAAAGCAGGATTTCCATCGGTGCCAGTTTATCAATTGCGAAACGAAGTATCGAAACAGTTTTACCAAAGGGGAATTGCGCTCACCGAGAAGGAATTTGACTCCTTAATTAATGGGCTACAACTAATTCAATCAGACTACATCATCAAGTTTTCTCGTCCCATGATGGAATCTGAAAAGCTTTTACATCTTGGCGGTGAAGTGTATTCAGGCATGGCTATATTCAAGCGGGAATAAAACCATTGAATGATTGGAAAAAATATCAGCTAACTGATAACTGGTTTGCTATGCTAGGCGCCGACCCTAGATTCCCCATGGCCGGAAGACAAGAATTCCTTAAACGATTGGCTCAAACAATCAAGGATTTTATTGGAGTACAGACTAATCGGGGACTTATGTTAATAGGTGATTACGGGATGGGGAAAACTTTTACATTGATGAAGCTCGAACAATCTATCGTAACTGAGCAGCCTATTTTAGCTGTGAGATTACCTTTGTTGCCCAGCGATCCTACCCCTAAATTCGGCGTTGACTTTATACGCAGCATCTATGCAACACTCGGTAAAAATCAGTTAGTAGAACTGTGCCAAAATTCCTCGTTTGATTTTATCGACTTGGTTGATGGGTTCGTAGGCCAGATTTTTACAAATCTGAGAGCAACTAGCAATGGCGATGTTATAGAACTCTCCTATGATTATCTTACAAATAACCAATCACTAACAAAATCCGAACTTAAGCAAATAAATATTAGAAGACCTCTAACCACGACAACAGTCGCCTTTGAATTATTCTTTGGGTTAATGTGTCTGGCAAAGTCTAATCAAAAGTTATCCCTACTTATTCTAGTAGATGAGGTGGAGTACCTTTTTACACAAAAGGCTACGGCAAAAGCAGCTGAGGTTATCAACAATTTAAGAGCACTCCTTGACCTCTATAGTGAGAAGGTCGCGCGTGGCTTTGATACCGCCAAGTTTTCAAACGTTATATTTCTATATTCACTGTCGGATGATGGATTTCATAAGTTACAAGCGTATGAAAAAAGAAGGCAGTCAACTAGCGGTGGTGGTTGGATGCCTTTTCTAGATCGTATTAATCCGGGGCACCGGTTTTTCCTAGAACCTTTAAATCTACAATCAACAGAGAGTCTCATTGAATTAAGAATGTCGATCGATCCTCTTCGTCACCTAAAACAGCCACAGCCCCCTTTTATTCCGTATACAGAAGATTTTATAGACTATATTTATGAAGTCACCGCGGGTAAACCACGAGACATAGTTGATTATTGTGGAATAGTTCTTAAAGAGGGATTAAGGAAAGGGATCGCTCGTATCGACAAGAAATTCGCAAGAAATATACTAGAAGGCTTCCATATGGTTCGTACTTAGAAGAAAACGATTACTGAAATTGCAAGATGATAGCCCCCTCATTCCTATGGCCTGCCACACCAAGCCCCCCATAGGTGCCGCAAGCCTCGCGGGGGCTCCCAATTCAAAACTGGCAAAAAGTGCTTCCATGCCTAGGGAACGGCGGCATCATAATATCGTGGTGAACTCAGCCACTTTCGCTTTTGAGCCAGCCTGACTTCCTCATCGGTAACTTGATATCCACTGAGGAAGTCATTTTTGAAATCGATAAAGGTGTCCTGTTGAATAGCTTCTTTTATTCCCTGCATCAACCTGGTGATAAACCTAAGGTTATGGATAGTAGCTAACCTGTAGGCCAGCAACTCTTCACACCTGAACAAGTGATGAAGGTAAGCAGCCGAAAAAGTGCGGCAGGCATAGCAGTCACAGTCAGTATCAACAGGCTCATCCTTCGTTTTATAGATAGCCTTTCGTATGTTTTGCCTCCCTCTCATGGTAAAGAGAGCACCATTGCGAGCTATCCTGGTAGGCAGAGCGCTGTCAAAGATGTCTATTCCTCTACTCACCCCCTCAACAATGTCCTCAGGTGAACCCACTCCCATAAGATAGCGAGGCTTGTCCTGAGGCAAAAAGGGCACCGTTTCATCTACCATCGCCCAGGTTAGCTCCTTGGGTTCACCCAAGCTCAAACCTCCGATAGCATAAGCGGGAAAATCTAAAGATGTAATGGCTGCTGCTGACTGGTGCCGCAACTCAGGGAAGATACCACCTTGGACGATTCCAAAAAGAAGCTGTTCAGAGCTCTGGTGATGTTTCTGGCACCTTTCCGCCCATCGATAAGTTCTCTCTACTGCCTCATGCACCTTTGACACGCCTTCACTAAAGGCAGGACACTCATCCAGAGCCATTATAATATCAGCACCAAGTTTTTCTTGAAGTTCAACCACAGATTCAGGCGTAAGCCTATGCTCACTACCATCGATATGAGAACGGAAAAGAACCCCATCATCAGTGACCTGGCGCAGCCGCGCCAAACTGAAAATCTGATAGCCACCGCTGTCGGTCAATATGGGCCCATCCCAGGCTATGTACCGGTGCAACCCTCCCATCTGCTCAATAGTATCTATGCCCGGCCTTAGATAAAGGTGATAGGCGTTACCAAGTATTATGGTTACCCCGATGTCCTTAAGCTCTTCCGGAGCTAAAGTTTTGACCGTGCCCTGGCTGCCTACAGGAAGAAAGACCGGCGTTGACACTATTCCATGGCATGTAACAAGCTCCCCCAGACGTGCCAGTGTGTTCCGGCAAACCTTAACCACTGTAAAGTGCTCGCTTATTTCCCCACTCCTTTAATCTACTAAGAGAAAAAACTCTGGGAAGCAGCCGGGCGAAAAGTTGAAGGCTATGTTTCTTCCCTTGTCTGCCAGTAGCCTATGACCTGGCGTACCGCTCTTGCAGCTTCAGCTATTGTTGAGTAAGTAGGAATGCCGGCATTGATAAGCCGTGCCCTCTGCTCAGCGAGAGCTCTCCAGCGCATGTTTTTAGATTCGTCATAGCTAGTCTCCCCTCCACCAACAACAGCAATCATAGGTTTCAACTGCTTTCTGGATACGTTAATATACGCCTCAGTTTGTCTCTTAACCACGACACTCCAGATATCTTCTGGAAAAGGATTATCCTCGGCCATCTCAGTGATAATGAAATCAAACTGAGGACTTTCAGCTATCATCTCGGGGAACTCTCCAATCACCGCTTCTAAACCCCTGGATATCCCACCCATTATAGAGACATCTACCGGGTTCCCTACCCAATCCCATATTTCTGGAGCCTTTGTTCTCAGCTTTTCCCTGAATTCAGCCGGTAGCGGAGGCAATACAAGGCCAGCCTCCTCGCAAATATCAGCAGACATCACCGACATGCCCCCACCCCCACCGAATATGCCGACCCTGTTTCCCCTGATTGGGGGTAGAAAAGAAAAAGCGACAAGAAAATTAACCAGCTCGCGTATGTCCTGCGCCTGGATTACTCCTGCTTTCCTGAAGGCTGTCTCCCATATAACATTAGAGCCGGCCAGGGCAGCAGTATGTGAAGCAGCAGCTCTGGTTCCGGCTAAACCCCTCCCACCTTTAATAGCAATAACCGGTTTAACACGTACCGCATCAGTCAAAGCATTGAGAAGCTTTCTGCCATCTTTTGCGCCCTCAAAATAAGCAGCGATTACCTTGGTTTCATCATCATGGGCAAGGTAATTTAAGAAATCGCTCTCATCCAGGTCGAGGGCATTACCATAGCTGATGACCTTGCTGAAGCGAAGACCCTGTAACTCTCCATGGCGAACAAGCAAATCAGATGCACCGCCGCTCTGAAACACGGCACCAACTATTCCAGCTTCCTTGGGGAAACCATAACCAAGCGATATTCCTCCTCCGGGATAATAAATCCCCATGCAGTTAGGACCAATAAGACGGACATTACTTCTCCTGGCTTCCTGAAGAATCCTGGACTCGAGGTCTTTGGCTTCCTGTCGACCTGTCTCGCTTAGACGAGCCGTAAGCA
>QYPU01000024.1 GCA_007280145.1 Dehalococcoidia bacterium
CGAGATAACCCCTCCAATCATGAGATTAGGCTGTGACAGGATTGTCGTTGCTCGTGACACAGTTCCCCTGGCTTGGGCGATTGACTCCGAGATGAATTTAGGGGAATGAGCAATACCGCAAAGAAACATCCCTTCATTGACGAAATCCAGCGGACGTAACTTCATGTGGGCTTCCATATAAAAACCGTCTTGAGTCAATGGTAGTTTTAATTTGCTGGCAAATTCTCCGGCATCAGGTTGAGGTCGGATAGCACTGCTCAGGATAAGCAGGTCTGGCTCTAGGAGAATATCCCTTCCCAGGACCGAATCGAAGACATTGACTCTCATCTTACCATTCCGTTCAGCTACCATAGGCTTCTTTTCAACAACGTACCGGATGAAGGTTACTCCTTTATCTCTTGCTTCGCGGTATTTGAGTTCCTTCATTCCATAGGTGCATATATCACGATAGAGAATATACACCTCCACCTCTGGGTTGTCATCCTTCAGCTTGATAGCATTCTTGATTGCCTGGCTGCAGCAAATGCGACTGCAATACATATGGCCCTCTTCTCGCGACCCGACGCACTGTATCATTGCAACCGACTTTAGACTCTTAGCATCTATACTATCCTTAGACAGTTTCTCCTCAAATTCACGCTGGGTTAACACCTTGTCTGATTTCCCATAGTTATACTCATTAGGCTTGTACTCTGTTGCACCGACAGCGAGGATAACCACGCCGTGTTCAATCTCTTCAGTACCCCCATCGGCTGTAGCGATCACGGTTTTGTAATTACCTACATAACCTGAGAAATCCTTTATTTCAGCACCTTTGTACACCGTTAAATTTGGCTCTCGCTCCACCTGTTCCAGAAGCGAAGCGAGTAATGCTTGAGGATCAGAACCCTCTAAGGTGTAATAGATATGCTTTACATTCCCACCCAGCTCCTTTTCTCTTTCAACCAGAAAAGTCTCAAATCCCTGCGAGGCGAGCCCAAGAGCAGCAGTCATTCCCGCCACTCCTCCGCCTATAACGAGCCCTTTCTGTACCAGCCCTGCAGGTGACTGGTGCAGTGGTTCCAGGGTAATAGCACGAGCTACAGCCATCCTTACCAGGTCCTTCGCCTTCTCAGTAGCTTCCTGCGGATGTGTGGCGTGTACCCAAGAGCATTGATCCCTGATGTTGGCCATCTCAAGGAGGAATTTATTTGCACCGGCCTCTCGGAGAGTATCCTGGAAAAGTGGCTCGTGCGTGCGAGGACTGCAAGAAGCCACCACCACACGATTGAGACCTCTTACCTTGATGGCTTCGATTATTTTTTTCTGTGTATCGGTAGAGCAGGTATATAGATTCTCCTCTGCATGCACAACGTATGGCAATCCCCCAGCATATTCAGTTACCCCAGGGACATCGACTATTCGAGCGATATTTGACCCGCATCGGCAGACGAATACCCCCACACGAGGTTCTTGCCCACTAGCATCTATCTCCGGCGGATACTCTTTCTCACTTATCATGGTCCCACGAGCCTCGACAATGGCATCAGAGGCTAAGGATGCTGCACTGCTGGCGTTCATAATCGATTCGGGGATGTCCATGGGTGACTCAAAAGTACCTGCTACATAAATCCCGGGACGCGAGGTAATGTTTGGTTTAAATTCATCTGTTTTACAAAAGCCAAACCTATCGAGTTCTATTGAGAGCTTGTTTGCCAGGTTCCTGGCACTGGTTGATGGGACAAGCCCCACAGAAAGGACTACCATATCGAATTCTTCCTCGACTTTCTCACCATCCTCGTCACTGTATTCCAGAAGGAGGTTCTTGCTCTGCTGCAGTTCCCTGACCGCGGATACAATGCCCTTTACGTACTTTACGCCAAACCTGTTCTTGGCTGATTCGTAGTAGCGCTCAAAACCTTTACCATAGGCCCTCATATCATTATAGAAAATCGTAGGTTGAATCTCAGCGTTATGCTCTCTAGCGATGATTGCTTCTTTGGTTGCGTACATGCAGCAAACTGAGGAGCAGTAATCTCGACCACAAGTTTCGTCCCTTGAGCCAACACATTGAATCCAGGCTATCTTTACCGCATGTCTGCCGTCAGAAGGTCTCAGTACCTGACCATCAAATGGACCAGAGGCGGAAAGAATCCGCTCAAATTCAAGGCTAGTGACAACATTGGACATCCTGCCGTATCCGTATTCCCCCTTGGTAGAAGCATCGAATGGCTGAAAACCGGGTGCTAGAATCATAGAGCCCACCTCTATTTCCTCTACGTGGTCGGTCTGCTCGAAGTCGATAGCCTTGGCCTCGCAGAATTTCTCGCATGCCCGGCAGGTTCCTTTCTGGAAATAAGCGCAGTGTTCTCTATCTATCACAGGTATGGCTGGAACCGCCTGCGGGAAGGGAATGTATATCGCCTTTCGCTTTCCCAGACCCATATCAAACTCACTATCTGCTTTCCACGGGCACTTGGCCTGGCATATACCACACCCAACGCATTTGGCCTCATCTACGTACCTGGCCTTTTTCCTGAGCTTCACCTTGAAATTGCCCACATTGCCCGAGACCTCTTCGAGTTCGCTATAGGTCATAAGCTCGATATTGCAGTGCTTGTCAACCTCTATTAGCTTTGGGGAGATCATGCACATAGAGCAATCGTTGGTAGGGAACGTTTTGTCAAGTTGGGACATCCTACCACCGATAGATGCGGACTCTTCCACCAGATAAACCTTGAAGCCGGAATTGGCTAGGTCCAATGCTGATTGCATGCCGCAGATACCTCCACCTACTACCATAACCGCCCCAACTTTATTCTGCTTTGTGTTCGCTTCCATTCCTGTATTGTTCATAACTGTACCCAATTATGTTAACCCCACACGCCTTAGCAATAGCGTAGCATCCGTAAAATGCCTGCGAAGCCACCTCTTCGCGGAAGGTTCTCCCAAAGATACCCCGAGCAATTCGGTCAAATAGAAGATCGGGATGTTATATTTCTCGCCCGTCTCCTTTGAGATTTGCTTCTGCATCCTGTCAAGGTTCGAATAACACATAGGGCATCCAGTAACAACGCAATCTGCTCCAGCTTCTAGCGCCATGTCAAGAATCTTCTGAATGAGCCTTATAGCAATATCCGGTCGAGTGAGTATAAGATTGCCTCCACAGCAGGCGGTCTTATATGACCAACTCTTGACATTTGCTCCGAGGCTTTTCATTAAATAATCCATGGCCTGGGGGTCCTCTGGCCTCTTTGCATCAGTGACCTTGGGAGGTCTAGCCGTTAAGCAACCATAATAGCAGACTAGGTTTAGTCCTCCCAATTGCTTCTTTACCTTTTCCTTCAATGCCCCCTCGCCCACGTCTTCCCACAAGAAGTCAACGATATGCTTGATACGGAAATCCCCCTTGTATATATCTGAAATCCCCTCTATTTGCTTCCCCGCCAACAGCTCCTTCTCGGCTACTTTCAACCTGTGATAGCATGCAGCGCAGGGTACCACAAGGTCCATTCCTACCCTGTCGGCAATCTCTAGATTCCTTGCAGCAAGGGCTACAGCCAACATATCGTTAGTAACATGCGCAGATGAAGAGCCGCAGCAGCTCCAGTTAGTCAATTCATGCAACTCGACTTCCAGCCTTCTACATACCGCTTCAACGGACTCACCATATTCTCTGGCCGTTCCAGATAGGGAGCATCCTGGATAGTATGAAACCTTCATCACTATCCCCTCTCCTCTGCTTTCCTGAAAATAGCTCTCACCTGGCTGATGGCTCGGATAGGAGTGGGTATCAGTTTGATTTTGCCCCTGATGAGCATTCCGAAACCCATGCCAGCCTGCTTCAGAAGACCAGTTAATCCCTGGCTCTTCAGGTAATAGATAAGGGCCATCTCCATTTCGCTCACCCTTCCATGCTTCCTGACGGAAGAGAGAAATACAGAATGGAAAATGGGAACATTAGATTGGGATGCCCTTATTCCCTCGCCCTGCGATATCTGTCTGAGTGTGTCCATGATATGTGCAACGTCGATGCCATTCGGACATCTGGTGTTGCAGGTTTCACAAGAGGCACAAACCCAGATGGTGTCGCTATGTAGAACTTCACCCTTCAAGCCCAACTGAATGGAGTGCATCAACCTATGTGGAGCGATGTCCATAGCAAAAGTTACCGGGCAACCATTGGTACACTTTGTACATTGGAAACAGGCAGAGACTTTCTCTCCGCTCATTTCCTCTACCTTCCTGCAGAAGCCAGAGTTAGGAACTATGACCCGGCTTAATTCAGCAACCATCATTTGTCTACCTTTTTATTGGTTATCCAAACACGCACAAAGACGGCTCCCAGCCCTCGCATCCTGGCTTTTTCAAAGCACTACCAGATATCCGCGGCTTAAACAATTGGATACCCGGCTAAGCACAGCTCCGATTGTTCTTGACTTATCCTTGCCACAGAAGAAGCCTCAGACACCGTATTAGCACTGCTTCTCCGAAGCATTATACTAACAATCAGGTGTGCTTATCCAGTACAGGACGAGGCAGCGTATTGACTGGTGCTGGGATAGCTTGGTTTCGACCAGCGCCTTACCGCAGAGGAAATCAACAGCACGGTAACCAGTGATAGCCTTTTCTTCCTACTCCAGTTTCTGCTTCATTTCCAGAACCTGAGGCTTATCGCCAGTATGACTAACCTCAGCACAACCCTCACAGCCGACCACCAACATTCTGCTCTTCCCCTCTAAATACCTAAGAATCTCTGGGAACGGCTTTAACTCGGAGCTTATCATCTATCTACCTCCATACCTGTATTAGTCGATATTGTCTAGCGTTTCTATCTGTCATTTCGCTGTGGCTCAGTGTGACAACTAGACACCTTTGTTGGTTTCCTCTACTTCTCTAAGGACTAATTTGACAATTTCCGGTAGTTTTTCTTCCACTTCTGGGGAGAGCTCAAGCCCATAGTCTATTGTCTTGGGTTCAATACCGATGATGACTGTAGATTTTGGCTGCCTGTTGAGCAAGGCCATCATTCTTAAGCCCTCTAACACTCCTACCTCATGTAAAGAAGCAGGTTTCTCTGAATCTATGTCTAAGTCATTAATGCTGAATCGGTAGATAGTCCCCGGCTTGTCTCCTGCCTTGACAGCATCTACAATGATTAATTTATCTACGCTATCCTCAACTAAAGACAGGATGTCGGGGGAGGTACCACCATCAATTATATTCACGTTGACATCGTCTATGTTGCTGGCTAATTTTCCGACAAGATGGATTCCCACACCTTCATCCTTAAGTAACAGGTTCCCTATACATAAAACTGTGACCCTTGGATTATGATGGAATGTTTTCCCCTGAGCAGATTCTATATGTTCCAACAGTTCCCCCTTAGGTGTAGTTGGGTGGTAGGCACCAGTCAGACATTGCATGACCCTTATGGCAAGAGCTTATTTAGCATATCCTGGGCAATAATTCTCCACTGAGCATATCAACGATGCGAGAAGCCCCCAGCCTTGTTTTCATTATCACCCTGCCTTTGTGCTCATCGGTTACCTCGCCAATGATACAGGCATCGACACCATACGGATTTTGCTTCATTTTAGCCAGGACCTGGTTGACATCCTGTGAGGCAACTACAGCTATTAACTTGCCTTCGTTGGCAACATAAAGCGGGTCGAAACCGAGAAGCTCACAGGCAGCGCGCACACCGTCGCGCACAGGTATCCTGTCCTCTTCTATCCTGATGCCTACCTTAGATTGCTTGGCAAATTCGTTAAGGGAAGTGGCTAAACCGCCTCGAGTTGGGTCGCGGAGGCAATGAATTCGTGGTGAGGCTTCGAGCATCTGTGACACCAGTTTATTCAAAGGGGCGCAATCGCTTTGAACAGGCACTGATAGCTTTAGACCTTCGCGCTGGCTCATCACGGCGATACCATGGTCACCAATAGCGCCGCTCAGGATAACCTTGTCGCCTCCCTGGGCATTAGCCCCGGAGATGTCTACACCTTGCGGGACAACTCCTATGCCAGAGGTGTTGATAAATAGTTTATCAGCACTGCCTCGGTTCACCACCTTAGTGTCGCCGGTGATTATCTTCACCTCGGCTTCCTCAGCGGCAGCTTTTACTGAGCTTACTATCCTGTTTAATTCGCCAAGAGCCAGGCCTTCTTCGATGATTAAGGAGAGGCTCAGATATAGAGGCGTAGCCCCGCTCATAGCTAAATCATTTATTGTGCCGCAGACAGCCAGCTTGCCAATATCACCGCCGGGGAAGAAGATGGGATTAACTACATAGCTGTCGGTAGTGAAGGCAAGTCGGCCGCTGAGGTCAAAAACTGCTGAATCATCCAATCTGGCTAATAGAGGATTGGCCAGCGGAGGCAGGAAATTCTTTTCTATCAAGTCATGGCTGAGCTTGCCGCCGCTGCCGTGGGCAAGCAAGATGGTTTCATCCATAATCAGCCCCGTATTGATAATAGGCGGCGCAGGCACCTTCTGAAGAGACCATGCATGGGCCTACAGGATGCTCTGGAAGGCAAACTTTGCGAAATAGCTTGCAATCGGCGGGA
>QYPU01000095.1 GCA_007280145.1 Dehalococcoidia bacterium
ACATTAGCGTAAAAGTAAAGTGGCTAACGGGGCAGGGCTAAAGCCCTGCACTACATGTTTTTATTGAATCCAAATCACCAAAAAGATGTTTGGAATTTTGAGCTTCGGTCATTCGAATTTGTTCAGGGTTTAGAAATTAGGATTTAGGATTTACCCTCTATCTCCTTTAGGTGTCCCCGGATGGCTTTATCAGCTTATCTATCGATGACAGCGACGACGGGCAGGTGGTCAGAGGCAGTGGTTACAGGTACCTGAACTTCGTTTACTTTCAGGTCTGGCGATACCCAGATGTAATCGATGCGTTTTTGGGGGTTGTCTGAGGGGCTAGTGCACGCTGGAGTGCCTCCTACTGCTGCTGCCGCATCGACAAGTCCAGCCTGCCGCAACATTTTTATTTCCGGGTCATGTGGTTCGCCGTTAAGGTCTCCTAATAGCACCGTGAGGTCGGCACTGTCCCAGAAGTCAATGATGGCCGCGGACTGGAGCAAGCGGATATCCGCATCTCCCTTTCGAGCGATTGTTGCCGGGTGATGAAAATGGGTGGCGATAACCTGGAGCTGGGTACCATTGCCCAGGTCTATCGTTGCCGAAGTAAAGCCTCGCAATAAGGGCAGGTTGCGTGGTGGCAGGTCGTGCTGGGTGTATTCTACAATGGGGTATCGGCTCAGAATAGCATTGCCCCAGAGAGGGCCTGTTGTTGGTCCAAAAACGTATGACATATCCAACCGCTGAGATAGCCATGTCAGCATGTCGATTCGGCCGTTGACTACCCAGCCTCTACATACTTCTTGCAATGCTACAATATCGGGGTCGCTATCCTTGATGACCTGGGCGATGGCTTCCATGTCCAGGTGCCCCTTTATGTTGAAGCCATTGTGCAGGTTGTAATCCATTACCCGTATCGGGAAGCCTTTGCCAGGGGCTGCTGCTGGTGCCTGCCAGCTGATTGCACTAGCCAGGGGTAGTATTAAGAGGAGCAGCGCTACTACTGGGACTGCCCATGTCTTGGGGTCGACTTTTATCTCCTGGCGTCTGGTAACTGGTGTGCCCGGCGCGCAGATTGCTATGATTAATGCGGCTATGGGTTCCAGCATGGTGTTGGTATACGGCAGACTAATATCGTAGACGGCATAATAGGCAAGGAGAAACACCAGTAACAGGACCATGCTCAAGCCATTGGCCAAGGTGATGCCAGAACGCCCTGTCTTTTCGCTGCTGGCTGCAATACCAATCAACACCAGCACTATAAGCATTGACAACAGCACCTGTCCGATTAGCAGCAGCACGGCGGTTGATACTGCTGCTCCCTGGTGAGATAATGCCAGGACTGCAACCAGACCAATGCCGGAAGCTAATGCCCAGGGCCACAAGTTGCGTTGCATCTTAAGGAGAAGCCATGTAGCTATGGCTAGCCCCATAAACTGGGCTAATAGTGTCCACCCAAAGGCTACCGGCAGTGACCAGCCAGTTAGAGTTGCCGCGCGGGGTATGTTCTGGAAGACTACAAGCTGGAGGAAAAGGAAAGGTCCAATGGCCAGCCAGGCTAACGACCTAGACATGGAGATTCCACCGGCTTCCGTGGTGGGTGGCGCAGTTAAGCTTGCCTTGCTTGTCCTTAACATGCCTGCCAGCAATATCCATTGAATCGCTACCAGCAGCACTGTCAGTAGTATAGGTAGTAGGCTTATCTGCCAACTTATGTCGTATGTATTGAAAGCGCCATTGATAGCGGTGTCCAGAGCTAGTCCTACCAGCAGTCCCAGGGCGAAGCGAGAAATGGCTGGGCCACCGCGGAGCCGTGCGTTGTCGAGGCAAGTTGGCAGAAAGATGATGAACAGTGCTGTTCCTGCCATAGCTAGAGCTAAATTGAATAGTGGCTCTTCCCACCAAACTTGCATGCACAGTCTTAATAGCCCCACCCCGCCAGCAGTGGCGACTATAAGGTAGCGGTCACCTGATAGCTTGCGCAATGGGCCGGCAAGGAAAGCCGTGAGAAATACCAGAAACCCAACTATACCAAGCTGTACTGCGCCCCAGCCCATCTGCCCCCCTAACACCCAGAATAGTCCTGGCACCAGCACCCTCAGTGTCTGCATACCGAGTAGGACTGTCAATGCTGTAATGACTAGCTCGGTCAATAGGGGTCGAGCTGCCAGCCATCCGTTGAGTGTAGTTGCTCTTTTATTTGCTGTCGCAGCCTGTGGTGTATTTTGCATTGTTTCTCCTTTTGCAGGCACAGCTCCTTCCAAGATGGTTAATAGGTACCCCCCATTTCAACTCTGGTTTGGTCTATTTCCCGTACTTGTCGCCTTGGTATGATACGGCCGTAGGGTCTGACTGTCAAGGATTTTATTTCCTGAATACGCAATACTCAGCCATTTTTCAGCCGAACGTGGTAAACTATAATCAGAAAAAGAACAAGGCATGGGAAGCCTGACCAGGTTGCATTGAGTAGGCTCTTATGCAAACAATCTAGATGGGTTGAGTATTAGAAGCAAGTCCTGCCTTTGGATTTAGGAGAGGATGAGTTGTTACTTGAACTAAGAGTCAAAGATTTCGGTATCATCGAGGAGATGAATTGGAGCTTGGGTCACGGGTTAAATGTTATTACCGGTGAGACGGGCGCAGGGAAATCTTTGGTGGTTGATGCAGTGGAGGCACTGTTAGCCGGTAAGCTGGATGAGGAAGCTATCCGCTATGGAGCTAATGAAGCTCAAATTGAAGGGGTTTTTGTCCTCCCTCAAGATGAGCACATTCTACAGCTTAGAGAGCTTTTAACCGAGAAGGGTTTGAAGGCCGATGAAGAAACTTTGGTTATGAATTGCGAGCTTCGAAGGCAGGGACGTAGTATTGCCCGGGTGAACGGGCATGCAGTACCTAAGGGGATTCTGAACCAGCTCGGTCGTTTGTTAGTCGATATCCATGGTCAGAGCGAGCATTTATCTCTCCTTGATAAGAAATATCATCTTGATTTCCTGGATTCCTATGCTCATACCCTGGACCTGAGGCATAGCTTCAGCGCCAAGGCCATGGAACTCTACAAGGCGGAACAAGAACTCAAGATGCTGGCCGAAGAGGAAAAAGACCTGGCTCGCCGGGAGGAATTCCTGCGTTTTCAGCTAGATGAGATAAGACGGGCTAAATTGCGGGAAGGGGAGGAGGAAGAGCTTGAAAAAGAACAGAATACCCTCGCCTTCAGCGAGGAGCTGAAAGCATTTTCCTATGACGCCTACCAGGCTTTGTCTAAGGAGGATGCAGTAGGTCCTTCAGCCCCGGCTCTGGACAAGTTGAACGAAGCGGTTCGAGCGATGAAAAAACTAGTTGACCTCGACCCCACTCTCAAGCAGCAACTGAGCTTCATGGAGGAGACCGTGTGGGGGCTCGAAGAGGTAGCGCGAGATATTCATTCCTATAGCGAGGGACTAGAGTACGACCCCAAACGGCTTGAAGAAATAGAAATACGGTTGGAGCTCATTAGAAGCCTGAAAAAGAAGTATGGGCAAACCATTACTGAGGTTCTTGATTACCTGGCAAAGGCAGAAAGAGAATTGGAAGGGATTTCACATTCTTCTGAAAGGCGTGCTCAACTTGAGGAGATGCGTTCTTGTCTCAAAGAGGAAATGGGGCAGGTAGCCTCTGAGCTTTCGAAGACGCGTTCTCAGGCAGCGAGGAAGTTGGTGACTGAAGTAAAGAAAGAGCTTCAGGACTTAAACATGTCTCAGGTTGAATTTGAAGTATCCATAGCTCAAGAGCAAGCTCAAGAAGGTATTCCGTTTCCTGATGGAGAAAGTTATGCCTTCAATAATGAGGGAGTTGATAGCGTAGAGTTCATTGCTTCGACTAACCCCGGAGAACCGCTTAAGCCTCTGGCTAGAATTGCCTCCACCGGGGAAATCTCACGCTTCACGCTGGCACTGAAGGGAGTCCTTTCTGAAGCTGATAATATCCCGGTGCTTATTTTTGATGAGATTGATATTGGTGTTGGCGGTAGGAGTGGCGAAGTAATAGGCAAAAAGCTTTGGGCTTTAGCCCGGAAGCACCAGGTGATTTGCGTTACTCATCTCCCCCAGCTCGCTGCCTTTGCCGATGCACACTATAATGTTCGCAAGGACGGCTCTGGTGCTCGAACTTTAAGCACGCTCGAGGCTCTTCAAGGCAAGTCTCGGATTGAGGAACTCGCTATTATGCTTGCTGGTCCTCAATACACTGAGACTTCCGTGAATAATGCCCGTGAGCTTGTGCAAAAGGCAGATACCTGGAAAGAAGCCTATCTCAAAGGAAGTTAAGCCTGCCGCTATCGGTGCTCTTATCCTGGGCAGTGCTTGGGAAACCTGTATTTTCATTTGATGGAGATTGCAAAGACCTTCTGCTCAGCGAAGACCTCCTCCCATGACCTCTTATAGGTCAATGTTACCTCGGTTTTGCCCTTCTTTACTCCTTGGAAGGTGAAACTCTGTTTGCCTCCCACACCAGTCATGCCAGGTTCGGTCTTGGCGGGCTTAAATTCGTCTTGTACCAGCCTGAGGAGGCTTTCGTCAAAATCTGCTTGCCATTCGTAACCTGTTGTTGGGTTTGATTCAAGAGTTATGATGAACTGTTCGCCAACCCCTAGTTCAATATCCTGGCTGGGGTCGGTGTACTCTTTCGGCTGCTCGGATACACAACCGATGACTGAACCACCCAGCAAAACCGATGCCGTCACCAAAATTATTAGTCTATTCATGCTACCTGCTTCCTCCCTGACTGTCTTTATATTGGTTTATTCCTCAATTACACACTGTGTCACGGGGCAGACATCCGGTGCAAGATTGATTTGGATGGTCTGGCTCCGCGGGTAGGATTCGAACCTACGACCAAGCGGTTAACAGCCGCCCGCTCTACCACTGAGCTACCGCGGAACATGGCCGGGCAACCACGTTTTGATATTATAGCATTGCGTATCTGCAGAGACAACAAGCCGGCGTAAAAATGTCAGTTTATGTATTACCCCTGCGTGCAGGCCATTTTGAAGAGTTTTAAGTCTGGTCCAGTGAATTTTTTATGGCATGACGCCGTGTCTCATCACAGGTGAAGGCGTTTGAGAACGTCGACCCAACGCCAGGTCCAGGGCGCGGATGATTCTAGGCCTGGTCTCACGGGGGTCGATGACCTCATCGATATTGAAATGGCCTGCAGCCGGATAGGGTCCGCAGTATTTCTTATAATCCTCTTCCAGTTGCTTTTGAAGAGCCTCTGGATTATCGGAGGCTGCTAACTGTGCGCCGTAGGCTGCCATAACTCCGCTCTCTGCAGGGATAGAGCCGAAATCTGCTGTAGGCCAGGCTAAAGTAAGGGTCTGATTGGCTCCGTACCCGCACATGGCGGAGCCTCCGAAGCCGAATGCCTTGCGGATGACTACGGTAATTTTGGGCACATCGGCCCAGGCCAATGCATAGGCTACGGATAAGCCATACCGCAGGGCTCCTTCTTGCTCTGACTGAGGGCCTGTCATCACCCCAGGGACGTCGACCAAAAAGACCAGAGGGATGTGGTAAGCTGCGCACAGGTCGACGAAGTGGCGCTCCTTTTGGCCTGCTTTGGCGGTGATGGCACCGGCATTAACCATTGGTTGATTAGCTATGATGCCCACCGGATGTCCGTTCATTCGAGCCAGGCCTGTGATAAGCATAGGGGCAAAGAGTGGCTTGATCTCGAAGAAGCTGTCTCTATCTATAATGCAGTTGATGATGCGCTTCATATCATAGACCTGGCGCGGATTGTCGCCTGGAAGGATATCCAGTATCTCGTCATCTTTTCTCTCCGGGTCATCATCGGAGGGTATCGATGGTGGATATTCCCATGCGTTGCTCGGCAAGTATG
>QYPU01000046.1 GCA_007280145.1 Dehalococcoidia bacterium
CGATGTGGTGATTTATGCTAAATATGGTGGCACTGAGATAAAGGAAGATGATGAGGAGCTGATTATCCTCAGGGAGAGTGATATTTTAGCTAAGAAGAGTTAATCAAGGATAGACACGGATGTAAGTTAAAATTCTATAACTATAATAAAACTATAATAATAAGGAGGTAAGAAAGAATGGCGAAACAAATTCTTTATGGTGAAGAGGCGAGGCGAGCCTTGAAAACTGGCATTGATGCTTTGACCGATGCAGTTAAGGTGACTTTGGGACCGCGAGGGCGTCCAGTAGCCTTGGATAAGAAGTTTGGTCCCCCTACTGTAATTAATGATGGCGTTTCCATAGCTAAGGATATTGAGCTGCCCGACCCGTTCGAGAATATGGGTGCCCAGCTGGTGAAGGAAGCAGCGACTAAAACTAACGACAAGTGTGGCGATGGTACAACTACAGCTACTGTTCTGTCCCAAGCTATTGTAAGTGGAGGTTTTAAGAATATAGCTGCGGGGGCTGATGCCATGGCTTTAAAGCGAGGTGTGGAGAAAGGGGTACTGGCTATAGTCGAGGACTTGAAGAAGATGAGCGTCCCGGTAACCACTAAAGAGCAGGTAGCTCAAACGGCAACCATATCAGCTGTGGATGCCGAGATAGGCAATCTCATCGCTGAGGTTATGGAGAAGGTAGGTAAGGATGGAGTGATTACTGTTGAGGAATCAAAGGGTTTACTGTATGAGACGGATTACGTCGAAGGCATGGAATTTGACCGTGGCTACATTAGCCCTTACTTCATCACCAATGCTGAGCTTATGAAAACAGAACTTGAAGACCCCTATATCCTGATTACGGATAAGAAGATTTCAGCTATATCTGATATCTTGCCTGTTCTGGAGAAGGTACTTCAGATTTCCAAGAATCTGGTGATTATTGCTGAGGATGTGGATGGTGAAGCCCTGGCTACTCTGGTAGTCAACAAGCTGAGAGGAACGCTGAATTGCCTGGCAGTTAAAGCACCGGGTTTTGGAGATAGGCGAAAGGCTATGCTTGAGGATGTAGCTATCCTGACCGGGGGTAAGGTTATCTCTGAAGAGGTAGGCAGAAAGCTTGATTCAACGACTGTAGAGGACCTTGGTCGTGCCAGGAGGATGGTAGCCGATAAAGACAACACTACCATTGTCGAGGGTAAAGGGTCTGAGGAAGAAATTCAAGCCAGGATTAAGCAGATTAAGGCGCAGACTGATGAGACCACCTCCGACTATGATAAGGAAAAACTTCAGGAGAGGTTAGCCAAGTTGGCTGGTGGTGTGGCAGTGATCAAGGTAGGAGCTGCCACTGAAGTTGAACTTAAGGAGAAAAAACATCGGGTTGAGGATGCTCTGTCGGCGACCAGGGCTGCGGTTGAGGAAGGGATTTTGCCTGGCGGCGGTGTTGCTATACTTAATGCCAGTCTGGTTCTAGATAAGGTTAAGGCGGAGGGCGATGAAGCTACCGGTGTTGCTATTCTTAAGCGAGCTTTGGAAGAGCCGCTGCGCTGGATTGCTATAAATGCTGGGCAGGAGGGTTCAGTGGTGGTAGATAAGGTGAAGCGCAGCAAGAAAGGCGTTGGTTATGATGCCGCGAAGGATGAGTTCGGTGATATGGTGGCAAAAGGCATCATTGACCCGCTTAAGGTTGTCAGGACTGCCTTAGAGAATGCCTCCAGTATTGCTAACATGATTTTGACCACTGAAGCTCTGGTGACGGACATTCCAGAAAAAGAAAGGGCATCTATGCCACCTATGCCGGAGTATTAGTAGGCCATAGGAAACATCGAAAGAGGAGCCACCGGCCGGTGGCTCCTCTTTGTCTGTAAGGGTCTAAAGCTTGAGCATTTTTGCTAATGACTCTTTTTTCTTAACAGGTCCAACGATAGCCAAATTTAGTTTTTCACTAAGCAAAATTTGCTGGGCGACTCGCATCAGGTCTTCGATAGTAACAGCTTCGATTAGGGATACAACCTCATCTATGGTGAGGATACGATTGGTAAGTATCTCTTGAACTCCTGACCAACTAGCAACACTACGACTGTTTTCTAAGCTTAGAAGTAATCGTCCCTTAGCTAGCTCTTTAGCCTTGTTGAGTTCAGGTTCAGAGATGTGCTCCTTAAGCTGAGAGAGCTGGATAAGGATAGCTTGCAATGCAGCGTCGACTCGTCTGGGGTCGACTCCAGCATGAATGATAACTGCTCCTGAATCAGTAAAATGATCGACATAGCTGTGAATGTCATAGGCAAGCCCCTGTTGCTCTCTAACCGCAATGAACAGACGGCTACTCATCCCTTCGCCTAATACTATGTTGAGCAGGTCAAGGGCAAAACGGTCAGGATGGAAAATAGATAGACCGGGAATACCAAGACAGAGGTGAGCCTGTTTGATGTCTCGATGTTCAATATGAAATCTAACCGCTTCTTGGTTATCTTTACTGGGAAAGCCTGTCAGTATCTTGTTAGGTCTCCAGTCACCGAGAGTCTGGTTAACGATGTCTTGCACTTGTTCATGATTAATATCACCGGCAATGCTAATTACGGTGTTATTAGGTAAATAATGCTGGGAGAAAAAGTCGAGCATTTGCTGGCGACTTAGAGCAGCTACCGTTTCTTTTTTACCGGCGATATCACGCCCTAGCGGTTGCCCTGGCCATAAAAGCTCATCGATTAGCATGTCCACTCGCTGCCGTGGAGAATCAAGGCTCATGTTTATTTCCTCAATAATTATCTGGCGTTCCTGGTTAATGTCTTTGTCGTCGAAGCGGGAGTTTAGCAGCAAGTCAGTGAGCACATCTAAAGCTAAAAGAAAGTGTTGGCTAGTTATCCTGCACCAGAAGGTGCTTAGTTCCTTGTCAGTGCCCCCGTTGATTGTACCACCAACACTTTCGATAGCTTCGCTGATTTCCTTAGAGCTCTGACGCTTTTCAGTACCCTTAAAGCAAAGGTGCTCAATAAAATGGGAGATTCCAGCTTCAGGCTCAGTTTCGTAGCATGCTCCGACGCCGAGAAAGAAAACCATGGAGACTGAACGAGTATGAGGCATGTTGCTAGTAATAAGGCGTAGTCCATTCTTGAGGGTGATTTTGTGATGCATAATACTGGAATTTTACTCGTTGCTAAGGTCTGGCGTCAATGTAACTAGGGCTAAGGCTATGTATTTTAATGTAGTGGAAGATTTGGGATTATACGGAAGGAGAAGGTGCTTTCGCTTAGCGGGGTTGTTTGCGGTTGGCTGGCTGAAATAGCCTGAAGAGCTTAAGTATTATCACAACCATCGGCAGCCATTGACCTTTTTCTATTCCATTGTTATACTTTGATTTTGATCATTAGTAATAAGGAGGCAACGATTAAGATGAAAATGTCAACTGCTCGTCTCACCTTTGTGGATATCGCTATTCCTAGGACGGGCTTCCTTTGGGATGCAGCTCTAGTAATTAGTTTTGCTTGCCTAACTGCCGTATGTGCTCAGGTAAGCTTTTGGATGGGTATGGTACCCGTGAGCGGGCAAACCTTTGGTGTTCTTTTGGCTGGTGCTCTTTTAGGAAGCCGCCGCGGGGCATTAAGCCAGCTCAGTTACCTGGCTATAGGGGCTACTGGAGTTCCATGTTGGTTTGCACTAGGTGGGCCTCTAGGCATTGCTCGTTTGGCTGGGCCTACAGGGGGTTATTTAATGGGTTTTGTAGCGGCTGCCTTTGTTGCTGGTTGGTTTGCTGAAAGAGGCTGGGACCGACATGTGCGGACAGCAATCCTGGCTATGTTTACTGGTAACATCGTTATCTATATCTTTGGTCTATCTTGGCTGGCTCATTTTGTTCCCGAAGGTACTGTGTTCCAGTCTGGGCTTTATCCTTTTGTAATTGGTGATTTGGTAAAAATAGTCGCTGCGGCTTTAGCTTTGCCTTCAGGATGGTTACTTCTTCGACGACTTAAGGGTTGAGAATTTTACCTTAACCCCTATTGTATAGTTTTCATTGAGGTCATTAGTTTGGAGATTACCTGGTTAGGGCATTCCTGTTTTTCTGTCAAAGGGAAAGAGGCTGTTGTTATCACTGACCCATGCCACCCGAGTCTGGGTTATTCTGTAGGCAAGCTTCGGGCTGACATAGTGACCCTGAGCCATTTTCATCCTGGTCATTGCTATACCGAAGCTATCACCAGTGAATTCAAGGAAATTAGAGGTCCCGGTGAATATGAGTTGAAGGGCACTTTTATTACCGGCATTGCTACTTTTCATGATGCTGTCCGAGGGGAAAGACTGGGTAAGAATACTGTTTACCTCTTGGAGATAGATGGAATGACATTGTGTCATTTGGGTGACCTCGGTCATTTGCCCTCATCTGAATTGATAGAGGCAATAGGTGATACTGAAATATTGTTTTTGCCTGTGGGTGGTGTATCAACCATAGGTGGCTCGACAGCTGCTGAGATTGTAAGGCGCCTGAATCCTAAGGTTGTTATTCCTATGCACTATAAAACACCAGATTTGATTGGGGACCTCGAACCTGTAGACAAATTCTTGAAGGAACTGGGTATAAAGGAAACAGTCTCCCAGTCTAAACTTTCGATTACTCGTTCGACTTTGCCGGCTAGCGCCCAGGTGGTACTTCTTAATTATCCCCGCAAGTAGTCTCCTTCTTTTTGACAGGCTTTGTACTTCTCACGTAGAATTAGCCTGGTTATGATTTTAGCTAAGAGACTCTATGAATTACAGCAAATCGATCTGGAAATCCAGAAGACACAAGAGCTTTTAGATGAGGTCAATCGCCAATTAGGTGAAAGTGAGACTTTAGTTAGAGCTAGGGCTGAGCTTCTTGCTAAAGAGGAACATCTAGCCGAGATAGATAAGCAACAACGTGATGTAGAGTGGGAGAGCGAAGACTTGCGAAGTAGCATCGCGCAGATGAGTAAGAAGCTTTATGATGGTAAAATCAAGAACCCTAAAGAGCTACTTAGCCTTGAGCAAGAAGTGAAACTCTTTAAGGCTAAATTAAAGCAGAAAGAAGACAGCTTATTGGACTTAATGGCTGAGGTAGAAGAGGAGCAAGGTAAGATAAAGTTGGTTACTGAGCGACTTAGTAAGCTCGAAGGAGAGTGGCAGCAGGAACAAAAGGTCTTAGCTCAGCAGCAAGCTGAAGCGGAAAGGCAGCTTGCTGACTTCAGCCAGAAACGGCAGGTATCGGCTTCTGAAGTTGCTCCGCAGTCTCTGGAGCTTTATGAGAGGATAAGGTTGAGAAAGGGGCAAGCGGTAGTCAAAGTAGAGCAAGGGAGATGCCAGGGATGCCGCCTTAACTTGTCAATGCGTGAGTTGCAGCAAGCTAGAGCTGGAGATGTGGTTCAGTGCAGCAGCTGCGGTAGGATACTTTATCTAAGCTAGAGTCTTTCCCGAAATACAGTATGCGACTGAAAATCTATACTGATGGAGCTTCTTGGGGCAATCCTGGACCAGCAGCTATCGGGGCTGTTATTAAGGACGAACAGCAAAAATACTTGGTTAGAATCTCTCGATATATTGGTCAGAGTACTAATAATCAAGCTGAGTATCAGGCAGTGATTGCTGCTTTTAAAGCAGCAATCAAATTTAAGCCAACTGAAGTTATTCTTTACCTTGATTCAGAACTGGTAGCTAGACAATTAGCCGGTATTTATAGGGTGAAGAGTCTTTCTCTCCTTCCTCTGTATACTGAGGCTGCTAGGCTCTCAAAGGAATGTGCAAATTTATCTATTGTTCATGTCAAGCGAGCGAAAAATACTGAAGCTGATGCCTTAGCCACGGCAGCGCTAAAGAAATTTTCGGGCAGGTAACTTAGAGCGCTTCGCAGTACTGTCTGCATTTTGAACTCTTCACTTTGCCGGAAGATTTTGGCTTAAGGCGATAAGCAAAACAACCTCAGCAAATCAAATTTGACGATTCTTTGTTTGGGGTGTAAAGTGAATAGTGGGCCAAGTAGACAGGGTGACCGCTCTGATTTGGTATTAAGAATCAGGGAGGAAAGTCCGAGCTCCACCAGGCGGGGTGCTGGGTAACTCCCAGGAGGGGTGACCCTACGGAAAGTGCCACAGAAACATACCGCTCTTCGTGTTAAGAGTAAGGGTGAAATGGTGAGGTAAGAGCTCACCAGCGGCCGGGTGACTGGTCGGCTGGGCAAACCCCACCCGGAGCAAGACCGAATAGAGGGCAGAGGGATGCCTGGCCCTGACCCCGGGTTGGTCGCTTGACCTCGATGGTAACATCGGGGCTAGATGGATGGTCACCGCCCTGACTTTGTTAGGGTACAGAACTCGGCTTATATGTCTACTTGGCCCATTTATCTTTATGGAAACCTCTAAGGAATTTTGCCGCCTAGTGTTTTTTATCTAGTACTAAAGAACTGAGAAAAATTTTAGCTTTGCAAAGGAGGAAACAGGGGTAAGTGCCTTAGTCGATATGTTGCTTAAGGCGAAATTAAAGGAGAAAGGGCAAGCTTAATGGTTGTGAGCAACCTTGCCTTGATTTCCTCGACCCGGTAAACTTTTCATATCCATTCCACGTTTTACTTTTAGGAAGCTATGAATTCTCTGGATCCTCAACTTCGAGATTTTATTTTGTTTTGCGTAGAGCGGCGAGGTGGAGATTGGCCAGCTCTTTACGATGAGATGGCCACTGTATCTGGCCAGCATCTATTTAGAGGACTTGGCTATACCGAGCTTAAGCAGCTAGGATTATCTTTGGCACTCGATGGCTTGGACGAGACCATTCAGTTGGTGAATCAGGCCATTGCTCAAGAGGAGCAAGGTTAGCCTTCGCATTTCCTCTATAAACTGCTACAATACCTCCTGTGTTATTTATACCACTACTACCTAGACGGAGGCGAACTATGAGTATAAAGCGGGCTAATCCCATCTTTGCAGTGTTGATTGCCTTGCTGCTTTCTTTTTTAATCTTTGGTACTGGCTGTGTCTCTGGTATCGAAGAGTTACCGTGGGATTCGTCTTCTGAGCCGGATGTTAACTCGTCTTCTGAGTTACCGTGGGATTCGTCTTCTGAGCCGGATGTTAACTCATCTTCTGAGCTGCCTCCTGAGTTTGATATTATCGCTGAGATGTGGCATATGTTGTCTCAGGAATATGTGGATAAGGATAAACTGGATGTCCAAAAACTGAGCCAGGGCGCAGCCAGAGGCATGATGGAGGCATTGGATGACCCTCCTAGCTTTTACCTTGACCCTGAAACTCACCAGTTGGAATTGGCTGGCCTTGAAGGTAAATACCAGGGTATTGGCGCTGTTATCGGTATCCGTGATGGGCAGTTAATAATTATTGCTCCTTTTGCTGGTTCTCCTGCCGAGGAGGCTGGGATAAAGGCTGGAGATAAGATTCTGGAGACCAATGGCGAGCCCACCTCGGAGATGACTTTGATTGAGGTAACTCTTAAAATCCGGGGGCCAGCGGGCACCTCAATTAGCCTTCTTATCCTTCACGAAGGGGAGAGTGAGGCTGTGGAGATTGAGGTAGTCCGTGGTGAGATAAAGCTGGATAGCGTTTTTGCGGAAATGCGGGGCGATGTTGCCTATATTAGGATAAGTCAATTCTTGAAGTCTACAGGGAATGATTTGCATGCTGCGCTCGAAGATGTGATTGATAGCGGAGCCACTGGCATTATCCTTGACCTCCGCAACAATCCAGGTGGCTTGCTTAGCGCAGCGGTTGATGTTGCCAGTGATTTTTTAACTAGAGGGATAGTCGTTGATGTTGTGGATGGTGAGGGACGGCATAGTCCATTACGGGTAAAGTCAAAGGGGATAGCTACGGATTTGCCGCTTATAGTCCTGGTGAATAATGGTAGTGCCAGCGCCAGTGAGATAGTTGCTGGTGCTCTTCAGGATTACGGTCGGGCCAAGTTAGCTGGTGGTAAAACGTTCGGCAAGGGTAGCGTCCAATCGGTTCGTAATCTCGAGGATGGCTCATCTCTGCATCTAACTGTAGCACGGTGGTTTACTCCTTCTGGCAGGCCTATAGACGATGTCGGGCTTACACCAGATTTTCCGCTTGAACTGGACAACGAGGAGCTTATCATCTGGGCTATTAATTATCTCAAGAGCCAGATTACCGCTAATTGTTTATCGGCCGGAGTTTGAGAGAATAGGTAAAGCTGGTCTTATAATCCTCGCCAGGTGACTATGCTGGCAAGAGGTTCGCGGGTGGTCTGCAGCTTGTTGGCCGGGGAGTCCCAGTCGGGGTAGCCGATGGCTATTGCAATGGCAAGTTTTTTAGATTCGGGGATGCCCGCAATTTGCCTCACTACTTTGGGGTAAAATAGCAAGGCTCCTTGTATACAAGTTCCCAGGCCATAATTAACTGCTGCCAGCGCTATGGTTTGAGTTACTGAGCCTATGCCAAACATTGCCTGGAAACCGCTAACTTCTCTATCCATGCTGACTATTATGATGTTTGGGGCATCGAAAGCGCGCATCATTTTCAGCGTCCACTGGTTTCTCTTTTCCTTGTCTTCACGGGCAATACCCATGAGTTGGTATAGTGTGATGCCTAGCTCAACCTGGCGTTTCTTGTAAGTCCCGGTAAGAGACTCGATGGGAAAGTCTGTCTGAATTTCTGCACCAGCCAGAAATTGTTCCTCCAGGGCTTGTTTCAAATCGTCCAGCACTTTGCCGCCTAAGACGGTGAACTCCCAGGGCTGAGAGTTCAAGCTCGAGGGAGCACGTGTCGCTACCTCTAAGATTTTAGCCAGTATTTCTTTGGGTACTGGGGTCGGCTGGTAGCCCCTGATGCTCTTTCTGGACTTTATGGCTTCGGTGAGCTCCATCGAATATTTCTCCCTTCGAAAAGTTTAATGCCCAATAGTATCCTTGGTGCTGGGTATCCTGCCTGCGCTGCGCTCGTCAATGCAAGTTGCTGCGTCGAGCGCCCGGGCTAAAGCCTTGAATAGAGCCTCGGCTTTGTGATGGTCATTGATGCCGCTGATGGCTTTAGTGTGGATATTAAACTTTGCTTCAGAGGCGAAGGAGACGAAAAAGTGGCGAATTAAGTCAGTGGGCATTTCGCTTATACTGATATCACTGAAAGTGGCTTCGAATGCTGTAAAACCTCTGCCCCCGATATCGAGTGCTACAAAGGCTAAGGCATCGTCCATAGGTATCACGGCATGCGACATCCTGACTATTCCCTGTCTGTCTCCCAGGGCCTGACTGAAGGCTTTTCCCAGGGAAATGGCTACATCTTCAACCACATGGTGCTGGTCAGAGCCTGTAGCCGAGAGCTTTATATCGAATATCCCATGCTGAGCTAATTGACTTAGCATATGGTCAAAGAATCTGATGCCTGTAGTAATCTC
>QYPU01000118.1 GCA_007280145.1 Dehalococcoidia bacterium
ATCTACGATAGTAATAGATTTTTGGGACATATTAAAAAGGTCGAGCTAATAAAAGGGGACGCGGTGAAAACCATTCCAGAATTTCTTGAGAACAATAAACATCTTGTTGTAAGTTTATTGTTTCTCGATTTTGATTTATATGAGCCGACAACCGTTGCCATACAAAACTTCTTCCCTAGAATGCCAAAGGGAGCTATCATTGCTTTTGATGAATTAGATAATCCAATCTGGCCAGGAGAGACTTTAGCCCTACTGGAGACGATAGGGATTAACAGGCTAAAAATAAAGAGAGTTGAATTTGACCCTTATATTGGCTATGCGGTCTTAGAATGAATAGAAGTAACATAGAAGGCTACAAAACCTTGGCAACTCGAATTCGCAGTCATGCTCTGCGAATGACCAACCATGCCAAGAGTTCACATATTGGCGGTTCTCTCTCGATAGCTGACTTGCTGGCGGTTCTTTATAATAGGGTATTGCGTGTAGACCCATCTAGGCTAGATTGGTCTGAGCGCGATCGCTTTATTTTAAGCAAAGGACATGCTGCTGCTGCTGCCTATGCAGTTCTTGCTGAACGTGGTTTTTTTCCTAAAGAGTGGCTGGGTACCTATTGTCAGGATGGCTCACACCTGGCCGGGCATATTACGTACGGTGTGCCTGGTGTAGAGGCATCGACTGGTTCCCTAGGACATGGGCTCTCCATCGGCTGCGGGATGGCAGTGGCTGGCAAGCACAGTAGCCACAGCTATCGCGTTTTTGTGCTGCTCAGTGACGGTGAGTGTGACGAGGGCTCAACATGGGAGGCAGCATTATTCGCACCTCACCACCGGCTTGACAACTTGGTTGCTATCGTGGATTACAACAAGATTCAGAGCTTTGGCACAGTGAAAGAAGTCCTTGACCTGGAACCCCTGGCCAACAAATGGCAGGCTTTTGGTTGGGCAGTAAAAGAAATAGATGGACATGACTTTGAGCAAATTGAGAAGGCACTGCTAAGCGTTCCTTTCGAGCCAGAAAGACCAAGCTGCATCATTGCCCACACGGTCAAGGGAAAAGGAGTCAGCTTCATGGAGAATCAGCTGGCCTGGCACTATAAGCCGCCCAACGACGACGAACTACGCCAAGCACTCACTGAGCTGGGGGATATTTGAATGAGAGCCGCTCTCATCCGCACTTTGATAGACCTGGCGAGAGAAAATGAACGCATCTTCTTGCTCGTGGGAGATGTTGGATATTCTTTGGTTGAGCCTTTTGCTCAGGAATTTCCTGATCGCTTCGTCAATATCGGCATAGCTGAGCAGAACATGATTGGCATTGCCTCCGGGCTGGCACTGTGTGACAAGATTGTGTTTACTTATTCTATTGCCAATTTCCCGACGCTACGCTGCTTGGAGCAAATACGCAATGATGTGTGTTACCATAACGCCAATGTCAAGGTTGTATCTTCAGGGGGTGGGTTAGCCTATGGCTCGCTGGGAGCAACGCATCATGTTACTGAGGATCTGGCAATCATGCGCGCCTTGCCTAATATGACAGTGGTTGCACCGGGGGACCCTGTAGAGGCAGCGTTGGCAACGCAAGCAATAGCTGAGTGGGCTGGACCATGCTATTTGCGGTTGGCCAAAACAGGAGATCCTATTGCCCATCAAGCAACTCCAGATTTTCAAATTGGTAAGGCCACTAAGCTACGGGAGGGTAGAGATGTCACACTGATTGCTACCGGAGGAATGCTATATAATACCATCCAGGCAGCGGAACAGTTAGCACAGCAAGGGTTTCAATCACGTGTGCTAAGCATGCATACTATCAAGCCTCTGGACACCGAAGCGGTACTATCAGCAGCAGCGGAAACCAGCATTATAGTTACAATCGAGGAACATAGCATGATTGGTGGATTGGGAGGTGCGGTGGCGGAGCTACTTGCAGAATTATGCGATTCACACATTAAATTCAAGAGAATGGGGCTAAATGATTCATTTTGCTCTCAGGTCGGTAGCCAGGAATACTTAAGAAAGACGTATTCTCTATCAATAGAAGGTGTTGTATCCACTGTTATCTGTTTGTTGGAAAGTTGAGAGATGGCAGAAAAGCAGATCGAGTTCTAATCCGATAGCTTTTGGGCATGTTGTTCGAACTTTGGCAGGTGAAACCAGTTATGGCATATAAAGTTCCTTTTGTAGATTTTCCCAAGCAATATCGTACACTTGAACAGGAGTTATTAGCTGCAATTAAGGATGTATTGACCCATGGCGACCTCATACTTCGCGAAGAGGTAAGGCGATTTGAGCATAATATGGCTAACTTCGTGGGTGTCCGATATGCTGTTGGCGTAAATAGCTGTACCGATGCCATGTACTTTTCCTTGTTAGCCGCGGGTGTGGGGCCGGGCGATGAGGTTATTACTGTCGCCCATACCTTTGTTGCCACGGTAGCGGACATAGTCCACTGCGGCGCAACACCCATTCTAGTAGATGTCGGCGATGACTACAACATGAATGTTGACCTAGTAGAGGCGGCTATCACTCCACGAACCAAAGCTATTATGCCGGTTCACCTAAACGGGCGAGTTTGTGATATGGAAAAATTGATGAAAATAGCCTCGCAACATAATTTGGTGGTAATTGAAGACGCTGCTCAAGCCTTGGGGGCAACCTTTGATGGCACAAAGGCAGGCTCCTTTGGGACTACGGGATGTTTCAGCTTTTATCCAGCAAAAAGTCTGGGAGCAGCTGGAGACGCCGGAATTGTAGTCACCAATAGTAGGGAAATCGCCGATAAGATACGCCTTTACCGAGACCATGGGAGGCAGACAAAAGATGATTTAGCCGGCTTTGGTTTTAACAGTCGCCTAGATAACCTGCAGGCAGCAATTCTAAATGTGAAGTTTAAGCACTTGCCCCGGTGGATTGAAAGACGGCGGGAGCTGGCAAAGCTTTATCATCAAGGCCTGTCAGATTTGCCTGAGCTCAAACTACCGCCGCCCCCACAGTCAGACGACCGTTACTTCGATGTGTATCAAAATTATGTGGTGCGGTCTCAGGAAAGGGACAAGCTTGTCGCGCACCTTCGAGAAAGTGGTATTGAAATCTTGATTTCCTGGCCCAAACCTATGCACCATCAGAAAGCGCTGGGGCTGAATCATTTCCATCTGCCCAGGACTGAACAAATATCACGGGAAGTGCTTTCGTTGCCGCTAATTCCAGAAATAGGCAACGAGCAAGTGGAGTATGTGATAGAGAGAATTGGTAATTTCTTCGTCAAACGAGAGGTATGAAAAATGAGTGATAATAGGAGCCAGACTACGGGGAGACCTACATTGAGCTTAAAGCAATCTTTGGCACAGGCAGTATTTCCCCTTGAAAGGATAATGGCTAACTACATTCCAGGTAGTAGAAAGCTCACCCGGAGTGTGTATAATCTCATGACTCGCCATCCAGAGGGGTGGATAAATATACATGGCAGCCCAGTTTTAATCAACGTCCGCGATAATGGTATAGGCTCAAAAATGTTTCTCCAAGGTGGATATGCATCAGGCAGAATTTCCGAAATTAGGAAGGCGGTAAAAGAGGGAGATACAGTTATAGACATTGGAGCGAACATAGGTTACTTCACGGTGTTACTAGCTAACCTTGTAGGCCCAGAAGGAAAAGTCTACGCATTTGAGCCTGATCCGCGCAACTTCCATCTTTTGCAACGCACCGTTGAAAGAAACGGCTGGAGTCATGTGACTATAGAACAAAAGGCCGTGTCTAATAAAGTCGGAGAGTTCTTACTTTATCAAAGCCCGTCGTGGGCCGGCAGCGCTTTGACTCCGTGTGACCACGTCTCAGTAGTCAAGGTACAAGTAATCACTCTGGATGAATTCCTTTCTGACGAACACAACGTCAGCTTTGTCAAGATGGATATGGATGGGTCAGAGCCACTTGCTATTTCGGGCATGACGCAGCTAATCCAACGAAGCCCTAACATCCGGCTGTTGGCTGAGTATGAACCTGGCAACTTAAAGCGGTATTTGAGTGCCCCACTAGACTTCATCACAATCGCCGAACAGCACGGCCTGAAACTCACTGCAATTCTAGACACTGAGAAGGGACGATTACCGAACTTGGACTTGGCCACCCTTAAGCACTTAGCCGATAACGCCAATCTAGATTTGCTCTTTACAGCCTCAACCTTAAAGTGATTGATGATAACAAGATTAAGGAAAAGAGCCATACTCCTTCTGAAAAGATGGCCAGCTCTCTACCATCTTGCGGTGAGAATTTCTTTGTTTCTAAGGCCCATTCACTTAATGGAACTTCTGGTCGGAACAAGAGCAAGGGAGAAAGAATGGGCCACGCGGCATCTTCGTAAAAGTAAAGGCGACGATTGGGGGAATGGAAGCAGCGATTGGATTAAGGGCTACTGGAACTCAGTAAACCATCCTCACCGCCCATTTTTGATAGAGGCTATATCCAAGTTTGATCCATCAAGCATTTTAGAAATAGGATGCAATTGTGGACCAAACTTATACCTGCTTGCCAAAAAGTTTCCTGCTGCGGACATAAGAGGGATTGATATTAATCCTGAGGCTATTCAAAAGGGTAATGAGTGGTTTGCCCAAGAAAGTATTACAAATGTAAAATTGTTAGCTGGTAAGGCAGACGAACTTGGACAACTTCAGGATAAAAGTTCTGATGTTGTATTCACAGACGCGGTTTTGATATATGTAGGGCCAGACAAAATCCAGAAAGTTGTTCATGAGATGCTCCGTGTTGCCTGTCGCGGATTGATTTTAGTAGAATGGCACTGCTTTGAACCCTACCATAATGACCCAAATGGTCTCGGAATTTATTATGAAGGCTACTGGAAAAGAGATTACGTAGCTTTATTGAAAAACAATTGGGTTCGAGAGGAGCAGATTCATCTCACCAAAATCACAGAGGATATATGGCCTGACAAGAATTGGAAAGAAGTCGGGGGCATTATTGAAGTTGTCATGTGATAAGGATAAGGTAAATAATGAAGAAAGTTCTAATTATAGGCCATTTCTGGCCGTATCGGGGGGGGAGCGGCCGCGTAATAGGCTTAGTCAAGTACCTCCCAGAATTTGGGTGGGAGCCTATTGTTCTCACAGCCCCCTTGGACGAAAAACCAGACCCACAGTTTAGGATTATAGAAACGTCTCGAGACTGTGTCTTAGGTTTTTGGAAAAAGTTATTCGGTTTTAAGCCGGGTGAAGATATCGGGCACCGAGTTAGAAGAAGTTATAGGACAATCTCTGAGAGTCCTGTATATCCCTTTCTGAGCTGGGGTTATGCAAGAATAATGGAAATCGTCTATTACCCAGATCGGCATAGAAGTTGGAAACGTCTTGCTATTAAGTCCGGCACTGAGCTTCTGGAAAATGAAGATATAGATACAATCATCAGTATCTGGCCTGTAACAAGCCATCTCATTGCTAAGGAATTGAAAGGTACGTATCAGATTCCGTGGGTTTCTGATTTCCCTGACCTCTGGTCGCAGAACCACAACTATTCTTACGGACGTCTGAGACATTTCTTTGACCAAAGACTCGAACTAAAGACGCTACTGGCAGCAGATGCTTTAGTAACTGTTTCTGAGCCGTGGGCAGAAAAACTGAGAATATTACATAAACGAAAATCGGTTTATGCCGTTACACATGGATTTGACCCGGAAGAGGTTAATAGCCCACCAGCTAAGTTAACCGACAAATTTACCATCACCTATACAGGTACTATTTACAGGGGGAAACAGGACCCATCAAGACTATTCGCTGCCTTGCGGGATTTAATCTCCAACGGAGCTGTAAATCCAGAAGATATTGAAGTTAGATTTTACGGTCTTGACCTGGACTGGCTGGCGAATGAGATTGAAGGTTATGGATTATCGGCTGTTGCCAGGTATTATGGGACAGTGCCACGGGAGATTGCTTTTGAAAAACAAAGAGAATCACAATTGTTGCTCCTATTAAACTGGGACGATTATCAGGAAAAAGGGTGGCATTCACTGAAAATCTATGCTTACCTGGGAGCTCGAAGACCTATAATTACCGTAGGGGGCTCAGGTGATGATGTGATCAAAGAACTGCTCGATGAGACCAAAGCTGGTGTATACTGCAGAACGGTTGAAGACCTTAAGAACATTCTATCCAAAGCATACTTAGAGTACAAGCACAAGGGCGAAGTGAACTATGAAGGACAGGTAGAGCAAATTGACAACTACAGCCACCGGGAGATGGCAAGGAAATTCGCAGATATTCTCGATAGTGCCTGCCAAGAGAAATGATATGATAGCAACAACTTTATGGAATATTGTGAAGAGCTCAATCGTGACATTCGCGAGGACCAAATCTTTGCAGGAAGTTATCAATAGTATGTTTTACAGCAAGAACAAGGTTACCATTGAACCGGGGTATATTAATTATGTTGTTACAAAGGACAATAACAAATATTATATGTCCAGGCTAATAGATACCGTGAGACAGGTGCAGCAGGATTATATTTTTGATGACATCCGTGAGGACGATATTGTCATCGATATAGGCGCCTGCATCGGCGGTTTTAGCATTCCGGCATCAAAGAGAGCAAAGTATGTCTATGCGGTTGAACCTATGACTCCAGATATGCTCAGGGAAAATATACTTCTTAATAAGAGAGACAACATAGATGTTTTGGAGATAGCTTTAGGAGATGGAAAGACAGCAAAATTAGAATGGCTGGGTGAAAGCAAAACCGTAAAAACTAAAACACTATCTGAAATTATTTCTTTTTGCGGTGGATGTGATTTCCTAAAATGTGATTGTGAAGGTTGGGAATGGTTTATTCAACCAGACGAAATAAAGGGAATACGGAGGATTGAGATGGAATACCACAAAT
>QYPU01000028.1 GCA_007280145.1 Dehalococcoidia bacterium
GGAGCATCGGATAACCTGGCCATACGGAGGTCTGGCAAACCACTCTGGCGAGTACCGAAAAACTCGCCTGGTCCACGTAGCTCCAAGTCTTTCTCAGCCAGGGCAAAACCATCCTGAATTTCCTCGATTGACTTCAACCTCTCCCTTCCTTCAAATGAAGGGTTCTCGGCTAAAAGCAGGCAGTAACTTTGCTTATCACCACGCCCCACTCGTCCCCGAAACTGATGTAATTGAGAAAGCCCGAAACGGTCAGCCGCCTCTATTAGCATAACTGTAGCATTAGGTATATCAATACCTACTTCCACTACAGGTGTAGACACGAGAATATCAATCTTGCCATCCCGGAAGCCTTGCATTATCTGCTCCTTCTCACTAGCTGCCATCCGCCCATGAAGTAAGCCAAGCCTCAAATTGGGGAAAACCTCTTTAGATAACCGTTTATACTCAACTACCGCTGCCTTCGCCTCAATGCTTTCTGATTCCTCGATAAGAGGACAAATTATGAACCCCTGCTGTCCAGCAGCAACTTGACGGCGTAGAAAATTATACGCTCGCCCTCTGTATTCAGGCTCAAGCCATCTTGTCTTTATTATCTGCCTTCCTGGAGGCAGTTCATCTATAACCGAAAGGTCTAAGTCGCCGTAAAGCGTTAGCGCCAGGGTCCGTGGAATAGGAGTAGCTGTCATTACTAATATATGGGGATTGAATCCCTTCTGACGCAACGTTGAGCGTTGCAAAACCCCAAAGCGATGCTGTTCATCAATCACTGCCAGCCCAAGTTTATTAAATTCTACTCCTTTCTGAATAAGAGCATGAGTGCCGATAACAATATCTATATCGCCTTCCTGAATTCGCCGATGCAGACTTTCCTTTTCTTTCTCGCCCAAACTTCCAACCAGCAGGGCAAAGGTAATAGGGCGAGAAAGGAATCCATCACAGCAGCAAACATTGTCAGGCTCATCCTTTTTGCTACTTGCATTAGACAGAAGCTGGCAAATAGTGCGGAAGTGTTGCTCAGCTAATATCTCGGTTGGGGCCATGAGTGCTCCTTGATAAGCGTTATCAGCAGCTAGCAATAAAGCCGCCACAGCTACTACGGTTTTGCCGCTGCCTACCTCACCCTGGAGAAGACGTGACATAGGCCTTGATTGTTTTAAATCAGCCAGAATCTCCTGGAGCACCCGTTGTTGCGCTCGGGTCAGAGCGAAAGGTAAAGAGTTCAAAAATTTACCTATACTTTCTCCGCTTATGTCGAAGGGATTGCCCGGTTGACTTTCCTGCCAGTCCCGCTTTTTACTAAGCACACCTAACTGAAGAAGGAAAAGCTCATCAAAAGCCAGACGTTTCCTAGCCTCAGCTTTTATCAGATAGCTATCCGGGTAATGAGCCTGGACAATCGCCTCAGGTAAATCTAAGAGATGGCATCGACTTTTAGTTTCCCCGGGTAAGAAGTCAATTACCTGTCGCGCCCAGCTATCGACAACTTTCTTTACCAGATTTCTCATCTGACGGGGATACAAGCCTCGGGTTAAGGGATAAACAGGCACCAGACGCCCGGTATGAATCAACTCCTTATCCTCAACCAGCTCCCACTCTGGCGATTCAAAGACCTTCTGTCTCTTAAACTCAGTTACCCTGCCACTGAGCACTAGCTGAGCATTTGTAGTGAACTTCCTGGCTAGATAAGGCTGATTAAACCAAACTGCTCTCATAGTACCTGACTCATCGCAAACTGTAATTTCGGTGCCCCGCTGATTACCCAACCTGGCTATCCGTGCCTCCCACACCGTAGCCAAGATGGTCTGTTCCTCACCTACTTCAAGCTCAGCAATAGATTTTCTCTGGCTATAATCAAGATGACGCCTTGGGAAAAAATAAACCAGGTCACGAATTGTCTTTACCCCAAGTCTGGCCAATCTGCTAGCTAAATTGGCACTAACACCTTTAACAATGGTTACCGGTGAGTCTAACCCCGCATCGCTGTTTGAGGAATTCGTTCCAAAAGCAAGGGACGGACGACCGTCTACCATGGAGCGAGCACGGTTCTTTATTGTCGGCATTGTTTCTGCCGCTCTCTCTGCCTCAACCAGCCAATCAAGGATATCCTTTACCCATGTCTTGCGTTTCTCCGCACTACAAGTAGCGTAACGAACTTCAGTTAACTGGAGTTCATTAAAATGAGCCGAGAGTTGAGGGGAGTTTATCTTATTTCTTGTTTCTCTTGCCCACCTACTAAGGTATCTGTCGAGCCCACCGATTACCGCAGTATTGGCGTAGTCTCTTTGACACTCCATCTGGAGAATGGTGCGTAGCGGCTCGATATCTATCACCGGGGAAGTTGCCATGGACTATACTTCCACTAGCTTCAATCTTAGAGGATAGTCTAATTTTCTGCCTTGGGACTGGTAGTAACATGAGAAATGCTGCCCCGGCAAGTGTAGAGAGGGTAGAGGAAGTCTCCTCTTCCGCTCGCCTGCGGTTGTTTCTCGAGCAGGTCTATCTTTCCCCTCCCTGAGTGCCACAATCAGAGTGCCAGGGCCACCATGCACCCCCAGTGCTGGGCCAAGCCTGGCTATATAGATGCGTTCCTTGGCAAGTATAGAGCTTATAAGCTCCTTAAGTGAGTTTGCTTCTCCAGGCGTAGTAGCATGGACAATAGCTAAATCTTGAATATCCAAGGCACTTTTTACCAGCTCAACTAAACGCTCTACACCTTTAGAACGGGTACGGGTTATGCCAGCCATAGCAAGTTCACCATCTCGCATGGTAAATAAAGGTTTCACATTCAATACGCTCCCCACTATTGCCTTAGTTTTGCTGACGCGACCTCCCAGGAGCAAGTACTTCAAGGTATCAAAAACTCCCAGCACACGTATACGGGGAATGGAACTCTTTACCTCTTCTAGCACTTGATGCAGGTCCTCACCAGCTTGGGCAGCTTTGGCTGCCGCCATAGTAACCAAACCTAAAGCCATAGTAACCCACTGAGAATCAACAACTTCAATCTGGCATCTCGTCCCGGCTAATGTCTCTTTACCCCGCAATGCAGCATCATAGGTAGCACTAACTTTGCTACCAATGTGGATGGAAACGATTTCATCGGTTTCTTTAGCTAACCCTTCATATGTCGTAGCAAAATCTCCGGGTGATGGTGCTGCAGTTGTAGGATGAACAGGGCTAGTCTCTAGTTTTTGGTAAAACTCGTCGGCACTTATATCAACACCATCACGGTAGACTTTGTCACCAAAGCTCAAATACAGCGGGACTACAGTTATGCCTAATTGCTGAGCTAATTCTGGATTTATGTCCGCACTACTGTCAGTTACAATTTTAACCGTCATCATTACTCCTCTAACCAAAATTTCAATACAGAGTCAAGCCCTATCCCCAAGAATAGACACTGCAAGAACATGAGGGCCAACATGAGCACCCACTACGGGGCTAACTTTACTACGATACATAGGCTTCTCAGGGAATAATTCGCTAATCCGGCCAGCTAATACCTACAACTCATCGGGGGTAGTGGCATCTTCGATAGTCATCCCTTCTATTTCAGAGAAACCTCTGGCAAAATCCACCAGAAAGTCTACAGCTTGAGGCCGGCTGCGAGTTCGCGCTATCGGGGCGACCTCACCGTCATTTATTCCAAGGATAGGGTTCAATTTTAATAATCCACCCAAGAAAGCCTGTCCTTTCCCTATGCGCCCACCCCTTCGCAAATATTCTAAAGTATCGAAAGCCATACGAACATGAGCTCGAGGAACATCTTTCCTCACCATATCGCTTATTGCATTAAGGTTAGCTCCAGACTGAGCTGCTTTAGCTGCCTTAATAACTAAAAGCATTTGAGCACCTATTATCATCATCGAGTCAATCACCTCAATGCGGCAATTTGCTTTGACCAGATTCTTAGCTTCAATGGCACTCTCATAAGTAGCACTAAGTTTGCTGGATAGCGGAATAGTCAGGATTTCGTCTGTTTCCTCAGCCAATTTAGTGAACAGCTCGACGAAAATGCCCGGTGCTGGAGCTGAAGTAGTCGGAAAAACTTTATCGCCTGCCAGCCTTCGATAAAATTCCTCGGTGCCTATGTCAACATTATCTCGATAGGTCTCTGTGTCGAAGTGAAGATTCAAGGGCACTACAATAATCCCTAACTCCTGAGCAAGTTGAGGAGGGAGATCAGAACCACTATCAGTTACAATCTTAACCATGAAAAGAAACCTCCAACATTATCACTCCAGTGAAATTATATAGCTATAATGCGGTTGACCGCCAGACACCACCTCTACCTGCTTTTCAGGGTACTTATTGTGAATTTCCTGAACTATCTGCTCTGCCTGAGCTGCTTCAACATCCGCACCATAATATAGAGTCACTATCTCTGCTGATTCAATGTCTGTTTTACCAAGAGCCTCAAAAAGAACTTCAGTTATGCTATCACCAGCCGCTACTAGCTCTTCATCATCGACAATGCCGATAAATTGCCCCTTCTTTATCTTTAAGCCTTTTATCTGAGTACTACGCACTGCCTTGGTGATTTCCACGGTTTTTACCCCAGCTATAGCTTCCTCCATAGCCTGAACATTTTCCTCCAGAGTCCCTTCGTAATTAAAAGCAATAAGAGCAGCTACTCCCTGGGGAAGAGTTCTGGTCGGTACTACAGCTATCTCTTTAGATGTTAGCGACTGGGCCTGAGAAGCAGTGAGGATGATATTCTTATTATTAGGCAGCAAAATGACTTTTTTTGACGGCACCGCTTCCACTGCAGCAACTATTTCCTGAACGCTAGGGTTCATTGTTTGCCCGCCTGGGACTATTGCTGCTGCTCCCAGACTGTGGAGAACCTCACTCATCCCGCCTCCAGAGGCCACAGCTACGACAGCGATTTCTGAGGCCGGCAGCCTTTTTTGCTGCATCTCAACAAAACTCACATGCTGGTCATCCATATTCTGAATCTGCAGCTGATGCAAAGTGCCTAAGGAAGTAGCATACCGTATGATACTGCCAGGGTCATAGGTATGGATATGAACCCTAACAGTGTTCTCATCACCAACAACAACAAGAGACTGTCCCTTTTCATCTAACTTCTTTCTTATTTTGTCTGGATTAAGTTTCTGGCCTTCAAGCAAGAAATTGGTACAATAACCATAAGGTTCCTCTGGCTCAGCTACAAGTTCAGCCACCTTAGAACTCAAAGGCAAGTCAGCAGTAACCATCTGTGGTTTCTGGTATTGTATCTCCTCCACTTCCCCTTTCAAGTAACGAAGGGCTCCTTCCAAGAACACATATATACCTGTCTCTTATACCTATCTGACGCTTCCGCCGAATAAACAGTTGTATATCTCCATCACTCGCGTATTACTAAAATACA